>JBCCNG010000093.1:0-10072 GCA_039025955.1 Cyanobacteria bacterium P01_C01_bin.72
ACAATCTCGTGATAATGATTATCATTATTATCATAAGAAAGTATTAAGAATATCTATGAAAGTCCCTTCTTTCTTGGCGAGTAGCCGTAGAGCTGTTATTTCCATAATATCTCTACTAGCAATTTCTAAATCTGGTAATGCTGTCGAAGCCATCAAGATACAAGCATCAGAAGCCAAAGAATCTTTTAGCCCTAACCAAACAACATCAAAAGAATCTCTCAAAGCCTGTGTTCGTCATCCCAAATTAGCTCAACATTTCTGCGCCGAAGCTCAACAATTACAGAATGTTCGGAAAAATATCCCAGAAATCGATCCAGTAACTCGCCCTGAAAATGAATTATTAAATGTTACTGATGAGGAAAGTGATACTGCGGTAGAAATATTTGGTTGTGATTGTATTGCCTCAATTAATTGTTTGCGTCGTCTTCGCAATCAATTGCCATAATCAAGGTAACTACAAAATTGTAAATTTTGTAGGGTTGGACGCATTACCATAAGCTGTTTGAAGGTCAAATATTTTCTCCGTTTCGGTAAATATCAACTAAATTGCTTACATAAGATGCGATCGCACTTTACTAGTTTTTCAGATTAAAGCCTGCAACAAGAATTCTCCTTATCTTGCTACCCTATACTCATAAAAGAGAGATCAATGGTGCAAGTACAAGCCTCGCACAGCAAACAATCACTCAATCCTCGACCAAGATAGCTGCTGCGGTAGCTCATCCCAGTGCCAGCGGAGTAAATTAGCCTCTTGTCCAACACTTATTCCAGGAAGAGCGATCGCCTTACGGGGAGATTCGGTTGCCATAGCGATCGCTTTAGCGATATCACAACCCCATTTAACTAGGTTTTCCACACCCACTAGCAGAGGTAAGGTTGTCCCTGATAATGTGCCGTCAGCTAATCTAGCTGTACCCTCAATCACGGTAATCTCTCGCTCATCCCAAGGATAAACTCCGTCAGGTAAGCCGATGGGGGCAAGGGCATCGCTAACTAGAAAGATTCCCTCTTCATAATTACTAGCTCTTAAGACAATTTCTAACATTGTTGGACAGACATGATTACCATCGGCGATTAAACCACAGTAAATACGAGAATCAACAATTGCCTCCCCTAATAATCCTGGTTGACGATGGTGAAGACTAGGCATAGCGTTAAAAGCATGAGTTACCATTGATGCTCCCTGGTTAAATGCTGCCCGTGCTGCGTCTGTCTTGGCTTGGGAATGACCTAGACTAACAATAATACCTAAATGCCGCAGATAAGCGATCGCCTGATTACTGCTGTCTAATTCTGGGGCGAGAGTGATTACCTTCACGATCTGGCTATAGTCCCCCAAGGCTCTTTGAATATTGGCTTTGGTTAGAGGTAATAAATACTGGGCAGGGTGTGCGCCTCGCTTCTCATAGTTCAAAAAAGGTCCTTCTAAATGAACTCCTAATACTTGAGCGGTGTTGTCAGAATCTTGAGTCGCCATAAATTGGGCCATGACCGCTAGCGATCGCTGTATTTTCGCAATTGAAGTAGTGACAATTGTGGGTAAATAGCCGTCTACTCCCTGTTGCCATAGAAAATCACCTATTTGCTTGAGCTTTGGTAAATCAGCCACTTCCAGATCAGGGAAAGCCAAGCCCAAAGCGCCGTTGATCTGAAGATCGATGCCCCCCAAAGAAAGCCAGTCTGACTCTAGATCCAAGATAGAGTAACCTTGTACCAATAGCTGAGACGAAATCTCAGAATTCTGTTTGGCGATCGCCTTGATTTTTCCTTCCGCAATTGCTAACTGATATAAACCTTCTCGTCCCACGATTTGAGCATTCTTAACCAGTAGATCTCTCAAGATCATATACAGTACCCAGTTTTTTCTAATTTCAAGCTATGGTCGTTTCCATTAATCTCGATACATTCTAATTTGTTCCTTCGGGGGAATAAAGCTAAATTTTGTCAGCTTGGGGCAACAAACAGGATAAAATACAAAGTTAAGCGTCTCAGCTAAAGACTTTTGAGTGAAACTATCCCCCTAATCAGTATTATTATGGGCAGCGATTCCGATCTGCCCACCATGGAGAAAGCGATCGCCGTCTGCGAAGATTTTGCCGTCCCCTATGAAGTAGCAATTATTTCGGCTCACCGTACTCCAGAAAGGATGGTGACATATGCTCGTAATGCTCATCAGCAAGGCATTAAAGTGATTATCGCTGGTGCGGGTGGTGCTGCCCATCTTCCAGGAATGGTCGCTTCTCTCACTCCCCTACCCGTAATCGGTGTTCCCGTAACTACCCGCCAACTACAGGGAGTTGATTCTCTCTATTCCATTGTCCAAATGCCCCGGGGTATTCCCGTTGCGACAGTGGCGATCGGTAACGCTCAAAATGCTGGATTATTGGCGGTACAAATATTAGCAACAGGGGATTTGTCACTACAAACTAAAGTGGCGCAATATCGACAAAATCTAGCGCAAACCGTGCTTGATAAGCAGGAGCGTCTGGATAAATTAGGATATCAGACATATCTCGCCCAAATGTAAATCTGATTTATCATGATGCCTCAATTACAGTAATTGGGCAAAATTTAGTCATAAATTAAATTTAAACAAGAATAGCAAAATCATTTGAGACATTAATCGTTTAGTTCACCGTTAAATGAGAAGATGTGGATAATTGCGTTACAATTCTTTACCCAGAGTAGGAATTTAGTGTAAACTACCTGAGAAAAGTCGTATATCAAAAGTAAGAGGAGCAAACGAAAAGATGCAGTCGGCTCAAACACTGCGAACAGTACCAAGAGAGTATTTAAAAGCTCCTGGTGGATTAAATCCTAATGTGTTGATGGTGATTGCAGCGATCGCGTTGCTGACGATATCGACCACTGGTTATTTCCTCTGGAGTTTTCCAGATTGGTGCTGTTTTCTCGCCAACGTCCTGGCACTACACTTGTCAGGCACAGTAATTCATGACGCTTCTCATAATAGCGCCCACAGCAATAGGCTCATCAACTCCATTTTGGGGCATTGCAGCGCCTTGATGTTAGGCTTTGCCTTTCCCGTATTTACGAGAGTGCATTTGCAGCATCATGCTCATGTTAACGACCCTGAAAATGATCCCGATCACTTTGTTTCCACAGGGGGTCCTTTGTGGCTAATTGCGGCTCGTTTTTTCTACCATGAGTTTTTCTTCTTTCAGAGAAAATTATGGCGTAAATATGAATTATTAGAATGGTTTCTTAGTCGCCTATTCCTCGTGACTATTGTGGTACTGGGGATTTATTATGGCTTCATTGGTTATGTAATGAACTTTTGGTTTGTACCAGCAATGGTTGTCGGTATGGCACTGGGTCTATTTTTTGACTATTTACCCCATCGTCCTTTCAAGGAGCGCAATCGCTGGAAAAGTTCCCGAGTTTATCCCAGCCCGATTTTAAACCTCCTAATTTTGGGGCAAAACTATCATCTAGTACACCATCTCTGGCCCTCTATTCCTTGGTACAAATATCAATCTGCTTATTATGCAACCAAGCCTCTATTAGATGCGAAGGGTTGTGAACAGTCTCTAGGACTACTGGATGGCAAGAACTTTCTCAACTTTTTGTATGATATCTTTTTAGGCATTCGTTTTCAAAAGCACTAGATTATGGGGTCGTTGAGTAATAGTTATAGTTGAGATTAGATAACTTCGGATGACTTAAATAAGTAGCTCCAAACCAGTCAAGCAATGGACTACGAATTAGAATTTCAATTTAAGCTGTATCAAAATCATTTTAAACACCCCTTGCGGACAAGCCATGGTGTATGGAGGGTACGTAAGGGGATTATTGTTAGCCTGACCAATGCGGCAGGAATCACTAGTCAGGGAGAAATTGCCCCTCTACCCTGGTTTGGTTCAGAAACTCTCGAACAAGCAAGAGAATTTTGCCAGCAAGTAGGAAAAACAATCAATCAGTCTCAAATTATGGCAATTTCTGATAGTTTACCTTGCTGTCAATTTGCCCTAGAGTCAGCATATCTTGCCCAAAAGCAATCTCAGATAGCTACCAAAGTTCAAGATCTAGATTTTTGTTATCTCTTACCAGCAGGAGAAAAAGCTCTAACAGCTTGGCAAGATCTATTAATTAACAACTCCGCTACTACTTTAAAGTGGAAAATTGGCGTGTTCCCCCTAGAGCAAGAACTTAAAATCCTGAATCAGCTAAGTTGTATTCTACCCCCAGAGATAAAACTACGGCTGGATGCCAATGGCGGATTAAGCTTATCTCAGGCGCAGCAATTATTATCTTTGACCGATAGTTTGCCCAATATCGAATTTATCGAGCAGCCTCTAGCACCAGAGAAGCTGACAGAGATATTTCAACTGAGTCAGACATATTCTACTCTTTTAGCTTTAGACGAGTCTGTAGCCAGTTTTCGGCAACTACAGCAGGTACATCAAGCAGGATGGCAGGGAATATTTGTAATTAAAGCCGCGATTATGGGATTTCCCGGTCGATTGATCCAGTTTTGTCAGCATAATGCTCTAGATTTTGTCTTCTCTTCCGTGTTAGAAACCGATGTTGCTCGTCATACAGTCTTAAATCTGGCACAACAGTTAAACCATACCCGCGCTTTAGGTTTTGGAGTTCAGCATTTCGTAAGAATGAAGGATTAGGGATGGGGGATAAAAGATAGGTTGTGTCGCAAACATTGAGGTATGGCAGCAGAAAATGTTAATTTGACAATTTACTGACTCTGACTTAACCCTGGTTCATGATTTCATCCCAACCATTTAAATGGCGGCATTTTCAAGCCGCAATTATCTTACTAAATGTACGCTGGTATTGCCTTTATTCTCTCAGCTACAAGAATTTGGAGGAGATGATGCTAGAGCGAGGACTCAAATAAGTGCTGCTTGGTAGAGATATTTGGGGATACTAGGGTAATTGATGTTCAAAACTACCATTTAGCCACAATTACTTTAACCCAACCCCTAAAACTGTTGAATTTAATCGGTGATGCAGCAATGCAGGCAGGAACTTTAAATAGCGTCAGCCAAATCAGTGTAGCGAAGCCATGCCGTCAGGCTTATCGCGATATTTCTCAAGCATGGGGGAAATATTTTTATGAAACAACATCGGTTTATGGCAAGGTAGATGGCTTAATTTTTGGTAATGCTCACAATAACGAGCAAAGTATTGCTTTATATGAGCGAGCCAAACCACAATTAGATTCAGCTAAAGTAAAGACCATCGCTTTATCATGCCGCGCATTACGACCTGCGATTATCGAAGTGGCTCAAGAGTGCAGCATGATTTTCGATTGATTCGTCTTATTTATTAAGAATAAAATACTCTTAATTTTCTTTGGTAATATTCTTCTAAAAGCGATAGCAGAATTTTATGAAAATTCTACACGGCACTTGGATACCAGAAGAAACAAAAGAATTCATTCAATCTGGAGGCTTTTATCTCTGGGTAGAAACTACAAAAGTCAAGCAGACTAGAAAATCTACCAAGATTTATCCAGATCGCCTTGCAGGTAAAGATTTAGCTGTCTTTTTAGAACAAGATTTAGGCATCAAAAATCTCCAGTCAGATACTATTACACCAAAATATTGGTTACTCCCCACTGCCAACGAAATAGCTTTACCCTCCCTAGAATTATCTCGTTACCTAGAAGCAGAAATCCCTGAAGAATTTACCTGGCAATATTGGCAAATCGATTGCTATCAAACTACTGCTAATGTCAAAGTCAGTGGTTATAGTTATGATCGAGTCAATAATGTTATTAAACTGCTCAACGACCTGCACTTTATTGCTTTAAATAGTGCTGAAGAACTTCAATTAGGGGCAGATTTATTATTTTGGTATTACTACACTCAAAGTTTTAAACAAATCATTCAGGGCGATCGCTATATTCCCGCCCTGAAATACTATCAACCCAAACAGAATAAAGGTCGTAAAAGACAATCTAAGTTAGAAATTTATCCAGGTTGGGAAATAATTTGTCCTAGTTACGAAGAGAATCTACAAAAGTATGCCGAATCAATGCCCAAGATGGCTGTGGCGGGTTTTGCATCTTTGCCGAAAACTCCTAGTTTCTATGACGAAGCCACTTTGCTGGATCATTTTTCCGAATGTTTGTTGACGGATATTGTGACTCATACTCCTAGTACTGCTAAATTTAGCAAGCAGCTATCGGGGACGATTTTAGAAAAATGTAGCGATAGCGGTTTAATATCTCGTCCTGGAACTAACGATTTAGCTTTAGAAGAATACCAGCAATGGCAAAGATGGCGGTATAAACTCACCCAGACTCAAGATAATATTCCTTTCTATCTCTATTTTCAATTAAAAACGCCAAAAAAGGCAGAAGAACCCTGGCAATTACAATTTCAGGTAGCACCGAAAAACGATCCTTCCCTCAAAATATCCCTACAAGATTACTGGCGACTGGAAAGTAAAGAAAGAAATACTTTCTACAAACAATTCGGCAAAGAATTTGAATCTAATCTACTCCTCAATCTTGGTTATGCAGCACGAATATATCCCTTATTATGGACTGGTTTAGAAACTAACAAACCGAAGAATATACTGTTGGATTTAGACGAAGCTTTTGAATTTCTCAAAGAAACAGCCTGGGTATTAGAAAATGCAGGATATAAAGTCATCATTCCTGCTTGGTGGACTCCTAAAGGAAGAAAGAGAGCAAAATTACGCCTCAAAGTCTCCGCCAATAGCAAATCTGCTTCTAAATCGGAAACGAAAAGCTATTTTGGTTTAGATAATCTCGTTAAGTATCAATATCAACTGTCTATCGGCGATCGCACTGTCACTCCTGAAGAATGGCAGCAATTAGTAAACGCTAAAGTTCCCCTAGTTAAATTTCGCGGGGAATGGGTGGAACTAGATTTGACGAAAATGCAGCAGATGTTAGAGTTCTGGCAGAAACAGGACTCAGAAGACCAAAATATGTCTCTGCTGGAATTATTGCAAAGGGAAGCGGAAGCAGGGGAGGAATTAGAATTCGAGCGCGACGATACTTTAGCAGAGATGCTGCTCAAGCTCAACGATAAGAGTAAGTTAGAATCTTTAACCGATTTGCCCAATTTTCAAGGTAAATTGCGGGAATACCAACAAAGAGGGGTTTCTTGGCTTAGTTATCTGGAAAATCTCGGACTCAACGGCTGTCTGGCAGACGATATGGGTTTGGGTAAAACGATCGAGGTCATTGCCAGGTTGATTCAGGAAAAAAATAATAGCAATACCACAGCACCGACCTTACTGATCGTTCCTACTTCCGTAATTGGAAACTGGCAAAAAGAAATTGGTAAATTTGCTCCTCATTTTCGTACTGTGATCCATCATGGCAGCGATCGCCCTAAAAAGCTCGAAGAATTTAACCAGGCGATCTCCGAGCGAGATGTAATTATTACTTCCTATGCTTTAGTTCGCAAAGATGCCAAACTATTCCAAGGTATTGAATGGCATAGGGTTGTTTTAGACGAAGCACAGAATATTAAAAATCCCAAAGCTGCCCAAACAAAAGCAATTCTCAAACTAAATGCCTCTCACCGCTTGGCTTTAACGGGAACTCCTGTCGAAAACCGCCTCTTAGATCTATGGTCGATCTTTAACTTTCTCAATCCTGGTTATTTGGGCAAACAAGCTCAATTTCGCAAAGCCTTTGAAATCCCCATCCAACGAGATAGCGATCGCACCAAAGCCTTAACCCTGAAGAAATTAGTCGAACCCTTTATTCTCCGCCGAGTTAAAACCGATAAGAGCATTATTAAAGATTTACCCGATAAAGTCGAGCAAAAGGTTTATTGTAACCTCACCCCCGAACAAGCTTCCCTTTACGAAGCAGTAGTGCGAGATGTAGAACAACAAATTGAAGAGAAGGAAGGCATCGAACGTAAGGGTTTAATCTTATCCACCCTGATGAAACTCAAACAAATTTGCAACCATCCCCGACAATTCCTTCAAGATGAGAGCGAATTTACTCCTACTCGTTCTCACAAACTATCTCGCCTCCAAGAAATGATTGAAGAAGTCCAAGCAGAAGGAGAAAGCTTACTAATCTTTACTCAATTCCGCGAAATTGGGGACGCATTGCAACAGCATTTTCGTTCCTCCTATCGCTATCCCACTTACTACATTCATGGCGGTACGAGTCGCAAAAATAGAGATAAAATGATTTCTGAATTTCAAGAACCCGATACGCCTCCTGCGGTATTTATCCTCTCCCTCAAAGCTGGTGGGGTAGGTATTACCCTAACTAAAGCCAATCACGTTTTTCACTTCGATCGCTGGTGGAATCCCGCCGTAGAAGACCAAGCAAGCGATCGCGCTTTCCGCATCGGACAGAAAAAGAATGTCTTCGTTCACAAGTTTGTCACCTTGGGTTCTTTGGAAGAAAAAATCGATGTGATGATTGAAGATAAAAAGCGATTGTCGGAATCCGTAGTAGGTTCGGATGAATCTTGGCTGACGGAATTGGATAACGATAAATTCCGCGAATTAATTGCTTTGAATCGTAATGCAGTTTTGAATTGATTAAGTTGCCAATCAAAAGTCAATTTTCTTTATTTACGAAAACATTCTGGAATTGTTACTGAAAATCTAGAAAAAAATATACTTTGTATTCGGGATTGCAATCATTATATTTAGGGCACCTCGAAAAATAGAGCAAGTCGATCACCAGATGAGATCATAAGAGAGAGAGAAGCGGAGGTGGAGTAGTAATGGAAGAAAAAGAGTGCAGGGAACTCGAAAAACGCTACCAAAAGCTAAAGAGCAAGAAAACTTCTCTTGATGAGACTAGATGAGACGATACCGTGGTCAGAGTTTCGCCCCCTACTAGAACAAATCCATGACAAACCGAGAAAAAGCAAAGCTGGACGCAAGCCGATAGATGTAATAGTCATGTTCAAAATGTTGGTGCTGCAACAACTCTACAACATCAGCGACGAAGACCTCGAATACCAAGTCAATGACCGACTCTCGTTCATGGGATTTTTAGACTTAACACTGGCAGATTCAGTGCCAGATGCCACTACAGTCTGGTTATTTAGACAGAAGTTGAAACAGCAGGGGGTAATCAAAGAGTTATCTCTTGCAATTTGACGGTTATCTCAGGCAATTCGGATGCCAAGCCAAGGGAGGACAGATAGTAGATACAACCCTAATACCAGTGCCCAAACAGCACAACAGCAAAGAAGAGAGCCAAAAACTGTCTCAAGGAGAAATCCCCGACACCTGGCAGAAGAAACCCCATCGCTTATCCCAGAAGGACATTGATGCTCGCTGGACGAAAAAGAACGGGCAGAATCACTTTGGCTATAAAAACCATATCAGTGTAGATGTAGAGTATGGTTTTATCCGTGGTTATGAAGTAACCGATGCCGCTGTCCACGATTCTCAGGTCTTAGGAGGTGTGTTAGATGATGAAAATGAGGGGGCAGAAATTTGGGCTCTGGGCGCCTATCGTAGCAAGTTGATTGAATCGGTACTGGTAATGTTGAAGTTTATCAGCCACATCCACGAGCGAGCCTATCGCAATCGTCCCTTAACGGAAAAACAAAAGGAGGCTAACCGAGAACGTTCTAAGATTAGAGCTAAAGTCGAACACGTCTTTGGTAGTTGGGTCAACTCCATGGGAGGCAAGTTGATGCGTTCCATTGGTCAGCAGTCAGTCAAGGCGGCGATTGGACTGAAGAATTTAGTCTATAACTTCAAACGTTATGTCTTCTGGGAGGGTCGAAATGCCCAAGCCCTGGGATAAATATGTTTCAAATAGCTCTCTGGAGCTAGATCGCCACCCCTCATGTCTTAGGTCGAGCAATTTATTACAACTTTTTCCTTGTTTCTCCTTCTCAAGTTCCCAAAAATTAATTAATCGAGGTGCCCTCTCTTGTTTATTTACATAACCATTTTGTTCTGGCTGAGTAAATATCCACAGCGGGAGCAGGTCACTTTTGTTAGAACAAAAGAACTAACTGTAAGATAAGGTATTATGGCAAAAAAAATCAATGACACCTGAAGAGAAAAAAGAGTTAGGCAAACATCTTAATGCGATGGGGAAAATTCTTTATAAGCAAAC
>JBCCNG010000094.1:0-10056 GCA_039025955.1 Cyanobacteria bacterium P01_C01_bin.72
GTTTCAATTGATTCTGATTAATTCTTATTTATTTTCTTTGACGATTAAGGTTCAGAAATTAGGAGTCATGAAAAATGTATCCGAGCTGGATTTATCTTATTCTCATTGAAAACAACTATAAGTAAATTTACTTATAAGATTAAATCCGTAAAAAAACCGTTAGCTCATTTTAAACTAACGGTATCAATCTATTTTAAGTATTTTTAGATTGCGATTCTTTTTCTAACTATTGATCCACTTCCATAGTGGGTGTTTAATACCCTTTGCTTGAATTTTCTCCACTTGTCTTACCAACTGAAGCTGTTCCCTTGCTGGTAGTCCCCAAATAATATTACGACTCTGCCAGATTAAAACAGAAACAGTAGTTGCAACACAAAAAGTTAAACAGATAGTTGGTATGAGATTAAAGTGAAAACCATAATAGACTGCTGCCCAAGTAAAATAGTCAAACCAGAGGGCAATTTCTTCTTTTAGCTGCCAGAGGGCATAAGTTCCCAGAGTTAACCAACTAATAATAACAAACAGCCAGCGACCATAAACTGTTAGCTGATGTAGTTTAGCTACTTGCTGTTTATAATCAGATTGATTTTTAGTCACTGTATTTATGTTAAGGAGGAAAATTATGAATAGCCTTATTATTAGTTACTGGTCGCCAATTGTCATTATTCAGAAGCAGGAGTTTCTGTAATAGTAGTGGGCTGTTTACTTTGATTATTACGCCACCAAGCAAGCAAAGTGCTGGCGATGAAGATACTAGAATAAGCACCCAAAACAAAGCCCACAATTAAAGCCAGAGCAAAGAATTTGAGGGTTTGTCCGCCAAAAAGGAAAATGCCGAGTAATGGCAGCAGGGTCGTTAAGGTAGTGTTAATTGATCGCCCGAGAGTTTGATTGACGGCATTGTCAACAACTTCATTAATTGAACGCTCAGGATTTGCCACAATATTTTCGCGAATACGATCATAGATTACTACCGTATCGTTAACTGAGAAACCGATAATAGTCAGCAGAGAAACGAGAAACAGGCTATCCGCTTCGAGAGCAATGGTTAAACCCAGCAGAGAAAAGATGCCCGCAGTGATAAACACGTCATGGAATAAAGCGGCGATCGCAAAAAGAGCGTAATCAAACTGAAAACGAATACTCAAGTAGGCAATAATGCCGAAAAAAGCAACCAGAAGCGCTAATATGCCCGAAACAAAAAGTTCTTCACCAATGGTGGGTCCAACAGAATCAATTTGGACTGTTTTGCTATCAAATGCACCAATAGACTCGCTAAGAGAACTTAATAATTCACTACGGCGATCGCCATCAAGATTTTCCGTCCTAATCGAGAGGGTTTGTTGACTATCTCCTAAAAGTTGGATGGTGCTACCTCCAAGTCCCTGAGTATCTAATACTTCTCTTACCTGAGCCGTATCGATAGGTTCAGCGCAATTACTGGCAACAGAGCAATCACGGGCAATTTGAATGCGAGTACCACCGACAAAATCGATCCCCGCGCGAATGGGCGCGCCTAAGCTGGTGAAGGAAAAAATCATGGTGGCGAGACTAGCAATGATTGCTATTCCCGAAATTGCCCACCATAAACCTCGTTTTTGAGTAATGCTAAATTTCATTGAATAGTTTGCTTACTAATTACTAATTACTGACTGACGCACGAGTTGATTGTTAACTATTAACAGAATCAAGATTGGGACAGAAAAGTTCTGGCTTTTGTCGGACTTTCGCATTGCTCAAAACAACTAACAGCATCAGAGTACGACTACAGGTAACAGCGGTAAACATACTTACCACAACTCCGATTAGTAGCGTGACGGCAAAACCCTTGACCAAGCCTGAACCCAGCCATAAAAGAGCTACACAGGCGATCGACGTAGTTACGTTACTGTCTAAAATACTGGAAAATGCCCGAAAGAAACCTGATTCTACGGAACGATAGAGAGTTTTACCTGCCCGTAGTTCTTCTCTGGTACGTTCAAATATAAGTACGTTAGCATCTACCGCCATCCCGATACTGAGGATAAAGCCCGCAATTCCTGGCAGAGTGAGAGTTACGCCGACTATGGCATAGCAGGCGAGGGTTAGCAAGGCATAAACAACTAAAGCCGCATCGGCGATCGCTCCTGGTAGGCGATAGTAGACCACCATAAAGATTAAGACCAATACCAAGCCCACAGTGGCGGCAATAATACTGCGACGGATACTGTCTTGTCCTAAAGTTGCACCGACGGTACGATTTTCGACGACAGAAACGGGGAAGGGTAAAGAACCACCTTTAATCTGGATGGCAAGATCGTTAGCTCCTTCAAGATCGAAATTACCTGTAATCACAGCACGACCACCAGCAATTCCTGTATCAGCGAATTCGGGCCCTACAACAGGGGCGCTGATTAGCTCATCATCAAGAAAGATACCAATGCTGCGACCCGTTCCCGCTAGGTTTTTGGTCAGTTCGGCAAACTTTCTGCCTCCTTCATTGTCAAAGTTAATCGCCACTTCCCAGCGACTACCCGTAGCATCGGGTTGGGGACGGGCATCTGTGAGGTTTGTTCCCGTTAGACCAACAGAATCAAATAAATTGGCGATCGCCTGATTAGATTCTGCTAATGACTTTTGAGCCGCCGCAAACTCTTCTTGGTTCTCTGCTTCTAGTCCTTGGCTCAAAACTGCCAGTTCGATCGCTCGTTGCTGTCTAACCTGACTCTCCGCGCGATATTCCCCTTCTGTACCCTGACGCTGTTCCTTAAACTCTAATTTAGCCGTTCCTTTTAAGCGTCTTTCCGCTTCTTCGGGTTGACTTTCCCCTGGTAGCTGAATCAAGATCTTGTCTTCACCGATAGTTTGTACCGTCGTTTCCGAAACGCCAAACTCATTGATGCGGTTTTCGAGAACTCTCTGTACTGCTTCAATGTCGCTGGGAGCTGGCTTGACATCGGGGTTTTCTTTGGTGGGATTAACTTGAATCGTTAACTGAGCGCCGCCTCGAAGATCTAGTCCTAATTGGGGCGGTATGGTGGTTAAAATGGCGATCGCTGCTGCGACCAGTGCCAGGATTAATATAATATAGGCTCTTTGTTTCTGCATTTGCTCTTACCTGCCGTAGTAAATGCCATGATATATCCTTTTTGCAATCTTAAGAGAGCTACTACTACCATCTCAAGTAATGACTGTATTGGAAACTGGACATATTTCCGACAAAAATGTTGTAACAGAGTTTGGATTATGAGTCTGTGACTATTACTGAGACATCTGCATATTAGTCTTGATGCAGAGAGTAGTCAGTTGATTGATTTTTAGATGAGGGGATAGAGCGATCATCATAAAGACGATCACTTTTGTGTATTGATATTGCAACATAAAAAAAATATGTTAAAAAAATTAGTGGAAAAGTTTTAATAAAGCAGCAACGTAGTATGTTATTTGCATGTAACAAAGTTAATTACAGATTAAATAACATTAGCAAATTGCTTTTTAAATCTTATGGATAGAGCAGTATTTTATGACGATGTTCGGAATGATTTATTCAACGGAAGATTAAGTCAAGGTCAAGTCGATGGAATGGAAGCAATTTTAAACTTTTGGTTCAATCCACCAGTGCAGCCGACGGACAATTTCAAAGTTAACTGGGATATTCGCAGTATAGGTTGGCTGGCATACATGTTGGCAACAACTTATCACGAAACAGCATATACTATGCAACCAATCACTGAATATGGAAGTGTAGAACGTTTTCGGAGATTATATTGCAATAGAGCTGATTTAGGAAATGGTCCTGCTAATGGTGGGCAAGTTGATGATGGACCAAGATTTCGAGGACGCGGATACGTTCAAATAACAGGACGCAGAAACTACACTAAAATGACTCCTATCGTGCGTGAATTTTATCCTGAAAGTCCTGATTTTACAGTAGACCCAGAAGCAGTGAAAAAACCAGAATACGCTGCAATCATCATGTTTTACGGCATGTTTTTAGGAACTTTTACAGGGCGCGCTCTAAAACACTATATTGGTGATCCAGAACAGGGGCAAATTGTCGATTATTATCATGCTAGAAGAATCATTAATGGTTTAGATCGAGGAAGAACAATAGAAAGATATGCCAAGGAATTTGAGCAAGCACTAGATAAGGCTAATGCTTCGGCATAATATTAAGAATATTAAGCACTGATAGTGAAAAGCAAATATTGCAGTTTTTTTGA
This sequence comes from Cyanobacteria bacterium P01_C01_bin.72, assembly GCA_039025955.1. Taxonomy (GTDB): domain Bacteria; phylum Cyanobacteriota; class Cyanobacteriia; order Cyanobacteriales; family Xenococcaceae; genus Waterburya. Next base: position 4,203 of record JBCCNG010000094.1, read on the forward strand.
TGTTGAGAGTATTAAGCGTTTGGGTTTTATTTTTAGTTACTGCTTGTAATTTAGTTTCTTCTATCGAACGAGAAAATTTACCTAGTGACAATAATAAATCTATTGATTCCCAACCAGAAAAGCTGAGTCAGGGAGAAGATCCAGATTGTAATACTCTGAAAAGAGTTTTGAATCCTCCTGAACAACCAGCTTTATCGGAAAGTGAACTAGATAAATACTTTCGTCTTGCTTTTGCTTCCGAAACAGCAGGGGATTTTGAGCAAGCGATCTTTTATTATCGTGAAGCAGCTAAATTATCCAACTGCGATTGTGATACTTTGCACGCCGAAGCAGGGGAACAAGCAGCAAAAGAAGCTCAAGAGTTATTTGAACAAGCAGGAATGGACGCTCAACCCACTCAATTGTTTTGGGGGCGACTTCAACAACTAACGGAAGATCTTCCCTGTGTAGAGATCAACTAAAGTCTAGCCAAAAGATTGTCAGACTAATTAAATTGTTTGTGATCGGGGAGAATTTTAGAAATAGCTGGAAATCGAGCGTAATTCTTCGGGGATAGGGGTATCGGCGGGAAATTCGAGACAGGTTTCGCGATCGCCTAAATATCCTGACTCAGAGAATGAGAGAAGCATTCTGGTTAATGCAACCCAGACTTCAGGATCATATTCCCAGTCTTTAGTTCTTGAAGTGAAGCAGGCAATAGATTTCAATGCCCAAAAGTAGCTGTTGCGAACCACCGAACCACCTTTTTTATACTCTGGCAAGTCTTCGTGGCTAATATATAAAATACCGTCCTGTAATTTTACGCGCATCAAGAATAAGCTGTAGATGTAATCATTCTCAATCTAAAAAGATAGCTTAAAAAGGACTGACCTTAATCGAGAAATAAAGACCGCTATCCTGCAAGGAATCTTCTTGAAAGCCTGTATCTTCGATCAGAGGAATTCCCCAGTCAAAATTAGCCGTCAAAGTTTCTCCGAGTAATAATTGCACTCCCAGTCCCACCGAGGCAAGAGTATCAACTTCTGGGGATACATCGTCATTATTCCAAACATGGCTAAAATCGACAAAAGGATTTAACGCCAGACTCAGATTACCCTGAGAGCTTGACCAGAGGGTATTACGCAATTCACTAGAAAGAAATAGACCATTATCACCCAAAGTCCGATCTCTTCTATAGCCACGCACACTGGCAACTCCCCCAGCTCGAAACTGTTCTAGAGATACCAGAGAGCGATCAGCAAACTGAAGCTCACTCCGCAAAAAGAGATTAGTGCTGCTGGTGAGCTGTCGAATATACTGTCCCTGTCCCCGCCAAATAAAAAACTTACTGTCGGGGATATCGCCGCTATTAACAGTGGCATCAAACAGATCCACACCGAGACTAAACTGAGAACTAAAAGCAAACACGTGGTTGCTGCTGCGATCGCTATATTCTTGAATCAATCGCAAAGCCGAAATCTTGGTCACCCCCTCAATATCAGTTCCTCTGGCGAGAGTAGGAAACCCCTGTCCCATCAAAAAAAGTTGAGTATCCTGATGACTTAAGGCAAATCCCAGGGTAAATTCTTGCTGCGGCGTTTGTAATAGTGGTTGGCGGTAGGTAGCCTGAAGATAGGTGCTAATACTGGAAAGTTCTAAATCTTGAAACGGTTCGCTGACAATGAGGCTGTTGCTGTGATTGTAGGCAATCTGCAACTGGTTGTCTCTGGCGCTCAGAGGGATGCTGTAGTTTAAGTCTGCCAACGAATCACTACTAGGAGTATTAATATAGGTGGCGGCAAGGCGATCGCCAAATCCGAAAAGATTATGATCGACAATTGATAAGATGCGACCCTGAGAACCGACACTAACCGCCTGATAATTATTTAGAGTTAATTCAGCATCAAAGCTATTCGCTTCCTCCACTTCCACTTCCAATAAACTTTGCCCAGGATTAATACCTTGAGACAATTCTGCCGAAATATCGGCAATACGGGGGTTAAGCTGCAAAAGCTGAAGAGCATTAAGTAATTTTTGCCGATTTAAAGGAGGCTGAGTAGCGGCTGCGAGCCGTCCGCGAATATATCCTGGACGAAGATGTTTTAACCCATAGATTTTAATTTCTTCCAGACTACCTTCAATAATTTCTACCCTCACCGTACTGTCTTGGATCTTTTGCGGTGGAATATAAGCGCCAGAAGTCAAGTAACCCCGTTCGACAAAAAGTTGGGTAATTACCTGCTGTACCTCAAATAGTTCGATAAAGCTAATCGGGCGTAATAAATAAGGCTCTAACAAACTGTCAATTTCAGACTCAGGAATCACGCGATTCCCAATAATCTCAAAACGCTTGAGTACAATTGTTCCTGGTATGTTTTTGGGGTTGGGACTAGGTGTCTGTGTCTGTTGGGCAGTTGTCGCTGAATGATGAGCAGCCGCATCTGTAGCCGCCAAAAACCCCCAGCAAATTAGAAATTGAGCCAAAATCTTAGCTGGATAGATTATTTTCCGATCAATGACGGTAAAAAATTGAGCCAAATCAACAACTATGACGATTAATTATCTTGCTAGATTTACAGATAAAATGTAGATTCCGCCACTAGAGTACCACAGCCATTCAAAGCTAAGAAAAGTTTATAATAAACTGACAACCATGTCGATTTGTGAGATAACTTATTAGACATAATAGTTTCGTTAAAAATAAGCAGAAAATAGTGAATCCTTTATTCGCAAGATTTTTAAGAGCGGTATATCGTAAAGAACCTGTTTCTGGCTTTATCCTGCTATTTGGGGTAACTGATGCTCTAATTGGCGGACTTGGAGGGCGAGGCAGCTTGCTATCTATCGGTCTATTGATTGCTTTATTAGGCGTTATTATGCGCTGGCGACAGGGAGAGAAAAAATCAAAGGCGATCGCTACCGAACCAATTAAATACTATCTTCCCCCAGGTTCAACCCGTCAACCTTTACCCTTATTGACCAGCAGCAAACCCCGTAAATAGCCTATTAATTAATAATTAACGGCGTTGCTAATTTAAGGTATGACGTACAATATGCCTCTGATCGTAGCTATCAGCGCAGCGCGTACGCGCAGATCGTCGTAAGACGACTGGTAAGGCAAAGCCTTACGCGCTATTAGCTTTTCAAAATTACTTATGACTTAAAGATTTTCACAAATCATCCTCCGATTGTGCAATGCCTAATTAACAATAGGAACTAAAAAGAGTTAAGCGAAATTTATGCCTGAAGGCAATGTTGAACAGAAGCACCCTCAGAATCGAAAAGATCGCCTAACGGTGGATCAACTACTGTCTGCTGCATCGCCAGACGATCGCGAATTGGTAGAATTAGCTCGTCTAATCATCCGCTACCGTGACTTTCCTGGGGCAAGAGATATCCAGCGAGATCTACAGGTGGCGCTCAATAACTGGCAACTAACGGAAGAAGAACTTTACACCAAAACCCGTGCCATTCATGCTGAAGGGATAGTATATCGTCGTAAACCAGACGGCGAGCAGCAAGATTGGACGTAAACATTTAACATTTGGCATTGAACATTGAACATTGAACATTGAACATTGATAGTCGTTCTAATTAATTTCCTTATGGTCTAAGTTATCGTCTCGGGGGAACAAGAGAGAAAATAGAACGTTAGTTCTTACGATTTTTATTTAAAATGACCATAGCATTGAACATTAAATACATACTTGTGGGGACTCAAATCTGATTACTTGACCCTAGGTATTAAAATTAAATGATTATTTATAACTACTAAATTTTGGCAAGTAGCCATGCTCTCTAAAAAAAGCGATCGCCTGACGATCAAGGGAATTATATTAACCAGTTTACTAACCTTATTAGGCGGCTGTGGCAATAGTGCCGCCCTGGAAAGTTTAATCAGTGCCGATCCTGCCCTAAAAAATAGTCAGGCGACAGAAGTATCAAACCAAACTCAAACTAAGCCCGAACCTTCTGAGTCAACATCAGCTAAAAACACACCAGTTGCCGCAGAAAAACCGCAGCCAACCGCTAGTCAAAGTACAGATAAAAGCACTAATAATCAGACCCAACCTGAAAAGCGTGTTCGTAAAAATGATACAGATTCTGGTGCAAATTCGGACGAACCCCAGGCTGAAAACTCAATTTCTAATCTGCTGCTCAATTTCCCCGAGACTTTTCCTGTTTATCCCCAAGCCGAGCTACAGGAAATCCAGTCCAACGAAGATGAGAACTCTGGTCTGCTGATTTGGACTACTCCAGACAATCGCCAGGCTGTGGCGGATTACTATCAAACAGAATTATTAGTCAGCGGTTGGGAGCTAATCAAACCCTTTACTATTAGACCACAGCAAAAAGTAGCTAGAGCGATCGCCGTAAAAGAAGATTTGAGGGTTGAACTTTCCCTCTTACAAGGAGCAAAACAACAGGACTCTCAAGCCAGACCGACTAAGCTATCGGTAGTTTATCATCCTCTCGATCAGAACATTCCTCCATCCAGTATTTCTCAGTGGGAAAATTCCGAAGATGAGGAAAATCCCGCAGCTACAGAATCTCTTGCTGTTGCTGTCGAAGCAGAAAATGAACAACCTCTCAACAATCAAACCCCACTTGAGTCTGAGGCAACTCCACCTCAAACTCCGCCCCAGATCAAAACCAAGCCCCAAGCTGAATCACAACCTGAACCAACTCAGCCAGAAAATTCCTACAGCTTATCTGACACAGACTTTGCCGATTTAGATGAAGTTCCCACTCAGCTACAGCAGCCGATTGAGTCCGTTGCCGCCTTAAACATTTTGACTCCTTATACGGGAAAAGCAAACGTTGAGCTAACTAAATTTGCGCCCAATGAAGTTATTACCCGTGGCGAATATGCCCGTTGGTTAATTACCGCTAATAACCGCTATTACGCTGACGATCCCAGCAAAAAAATATATGTGGCGACCAAAACTAGTCAGTCCGCCTTTAATGATGTTAAATCCAACCATCCCGACTTTGAAGCTATTCAAAGTTTAGCCGAAGCAGGTCTAATTCCTTCCCGTCTGACAGAAGATAGTACCAATCTATTATTCCGACCCGACGCACCTCTAATTAGAGAAGATCTAGTTACCTGGAAAGTCCCTCTAGATACCCGAAAATCACTACCTCAAGCTTCCATTGAAGCTATCGAAGAGAGTTGGGGATTCCAAGATGCTGCCGCAATAGATTCCTCCGCCATAAGAGCTTTATATGCCGATTATCAAAATGGCGATCGCGCTAATATTAGGCGCATGTTTGGCTATACAACTTTGTTTCAGCCCAAAAAACCTGTAACCAGAGCCGAAGCCGCCGCCTCCCTATGGTACTTTGGTTTTCAGGGAGATGGTATTACGGCAAAAGAAGCATTAGAGTCAGTGGCGGAAACGGAAAGTTAGCTGTCAGGTAAGCTATTTAGCTAGTAAATTTGGATCGGAGATTTAATCTGGGGCAGAATTCAGATCTAGCCCTCAAGGTAGGGAGTGGGAAATTAATTGATCGGTAAATTATTATCTGGTGCGGTAAAACTCTATTTGCGATCGCAGGTTGAACGAGCGGGGGATCTACAGGTCAAGATTGGCGGTAACAGTAAGCAAATTTTACGAGGTTATATTCCTAAAGTCTGGCTTAGTTGTAATCAAGCCATATATCAAGGACTGCATTTAAATCAGATTCAGCTTTATGGTACTAATATCGCCGTCAATTTACCCGAAGTGATCAAGAAGCAGCCTTTAAGACTAGTTGAGCCTATATTTGTTGACATTACTTTAAAATTGAGTGCTGCGGATCTACAGGCTTCTTTAACATCTGATTTATTGCAAAGCGGTTTAACAGATCTCTGGCAGATGATTTTAGCAGCTCA
>JBCCNG010000095.1:0-10054 GCA_039025955.1 Cyanobacteria bacterium P01_C01_bin.72
CAAAGAATTAATTAAGATAAATCTCGATTTTTTGCTGGTTTCGCCGCGATAAAAACCTGGCATCAATGATAAAGATTTGCAATCTGCTCCAGATCTGGTTGATCGCGGCAGACAATCTCGCTAAAGTTAAGTTATGTGAATGTTTTATGATCATCGGCAGCAAAATTTTTCTTATATTCCTGGTTTAACTCATAAATCTAGTAAAAATTAACAATTCTTCTCACTTATGACTCAGCGAATCCTCTATGTACGCCTACCTTGTAACCCTATCTTTCCGATTGGGGTAGTTTACCTCGCCGACCACGTACACAAGCTATTCCCCGAAGTTGAGCAGAAGATTTTTGACTTGGGGACTGTTCCGCCTTTAGATTTTAATCAGGCTTTAGATCGATGTATCGATCAATTTCAGCCATCCTTACTGGTGTTTTCTTGGCGAGATATTCAGATTTATGCGCCAGTTGGGGGAAGAGGGGGCAATCCGCTACAAAATGCTTTCGAGTTTTACTATGCTAAAAATCCTCTAATCAAGCTGCGAGGAGCATTGGGAGGGTTGAAAGTAGCAGTGGCATACTATGGAGAGCTGTGGCGCAATAATGGTCTAATTAAGCGTGGTTTAGAGCGAGCTAAACAGTATCGTCCCGAAGCCCGTGCTGTTGTCGGTGGTGGAGCAGTAAGCGTGTTTTATGAACAGCTTCAAGATTCTCTGCCCGATGGTACGATTGTTTCGGTCGGCGAAGGAGAACAGTTGTTAACCAAGATCCTGAACAATCAGGAATTTCGTGATGAACGCTGTTATGTAGTAGGCGAAAACCAAATCAGGGAGAAATTGATTCACGAATGGCCCACGCCGATTGAAAAAAGTGCCTGTAACTATGACTATATAGCGACAATTTGGCCGGAGTTCGATTACTATTTGCAGGACAACGATTTTTACATTGGAGTGCAAACCAAGCGGGGCTGTCCTCACAATTGCTGCTATTGTGTTTATACCGTAGTGGAAGGCAAACAGGTAAGAATTAATCCTGCCGATGAAGTAGTCAAAGAAATGCGTCAGCTCTATGAACGAGGAATCCGCAACTTCTGGTTTACCGATGCTCAATTCATTCCTGCGAAAAAATATATCGCTGATGCAGTCGAGCTGCTGCAAAAAATTGTCGATTCAGACATGGAAGACATTCACTGGGCGGCATATATTCGGGCGGATAACGTGACTCCTGAATTAGCCGAGCTGATGGTCAAAACAGGGATGAATTACTTTGAAATTGGGATTACCAGTGGTTCACAACAGCTAGTTCGTAAAATGCGTATGGGGTACAATCTCCGTGTTGTGTTACAAAACTGTCGCGATCTCAAAGCGGCAGGTTTTAATGATGTGGTCTCGGTCAACTACTCTTTTAATGTTATTGATGAAACCTATGAAACCATTAGGCAAACCATCGCTTACCATCGAGAGCTAGAGTCAATCTTTGGGCGTGACAAAGTTGAACCAGCAATCTTCTTTATTGGTCTGCAACCTCATACTCACCTAGAAGAATATGCTCTAAAGCAAAAAGTCTTGCAGCCTGGATACAATCCCATGAGCTTAATGCCCTGGACAGCTAAAAAGCTGCTCTGGAATCCTGAACCATTGGGTTCTTTCTTTGGTGAAGTGTGTCTGCAAGCTTGGAAACAGAATCCTTATGACTTTGGTCGGGAGGTAATGAGAATCCTGGAAGATAAGTTAGGTAAAGCTCCTCTAGAAGAAGCCTTGACTGCTCCTGTAAAATCAAAAAAGCGGAAATTTACTGCTACTGTTTAAAAAATAACTATAAATTAGCCACAGGTGTATCGTTTGCAATGTAATTTTGTTTATATGTTCATATAATTCTGTTCATACTTGGCAAACGCGCCCAAAATTTAACTAAACACACTACCTAACTATGCTGGAAGGTTCGATATTACAAAGATTAGATGAAGCTCATCGTCAAGGTAAGCAACCCCTTAATTTAGGTGTTTACTACAAAAATACCTTGGTTGCCCTTTGCCATGCTCTGGAAGACTTTATCTTAGATTCTCAGAGTGCGCCCTTGATGGTAACTGCCTTTCAGCGTGGTAAATGGTATTTAGAAGAAGCTGATCGCTATAGCGATTTAGCCGATAAGTCAGTCCATGTCACCCTAATGGCAACTCCCGATTCAGGATTCGATAGCCATCCCACTAGTCAAAAAGAAAATGTCGCTTTGGTTCATCTGAAGCCAGAAGATCCAGTAGCCGAAGAATGGCATTTGATGATTTTATCGCCCACCTATACGGCAATGGTACTGTGTCAGGAGTTGTCTGATGAAGACTATGGTGACAACAAGCCTCAAGAAGATCTAGAGCGTAAATTCTATGGTTTTTGGACATTTGAACCAGAGCTAGTGCGGGAAACTGTCGAGCTGGCAATTGACCATATTAAAACATATGACCCTGACCTAGCGGCGTTGATGGCAGCTAAAGTAGAGAAAATGACTGCCGAATCTGCTCCCAGACAGAGGGATGACCTTGATGCAGTAGTATCTCAAGTAGTTAAATACCTCCAAGATTCCCGTAAAACCCTCAATCAGCCCGAGCAAGGAAACAACTTTCAAGGCTTTAAAGATCTGAGCGAAAATATCGTCTCTAATGAAATGCAGGCATTCCTGCGCATGGCACAGTTGTTAGATGCTACCGACGTGAGTAACCCTATGGCAGCAGCAGAAGTAGCCGCAATGGCGGAGGCGATGTCTCAGCTACTCGATCTTCCTGCTTGGCAGTCAAAAAGACTATATTTATCCAGCTTACTGCACCGAGTAGGTTTACCCGACGTTACCAGAGAGCGTAATAGGCGATCGCAAGCCCAACAGGAAGTACTGGCAAGTAAATCTGCCCCCAAAGCTTCAGTGTTGCGGGTGATGCCCCAGCTAGAGGCAGTTTCCAAGATTTTGACTCACCAGCGAGAAGCTTGGGACGGTTCGGGCATTCCTAGTCAGTTATCCTATGATGAAATTCCTTTAGAGTCACGAATTATTTGTTTACTAGCCGACTTCCAACAAAAAATGAAGGCATATAAACAGTATTCGGACAAAAACCCATCTGCTCAGGCTTTAGAAGACTGTCAGGCGCTTTCAGGTAAACGATATGACCCTAAGTTACTAGATGCTTTATTGCTGTTGGTAATGGGGATGCAGCAGGGGATGACTCTTCAGGCTTATCAACCTAAAATTGCCACAGGAATGTGGCTAGTGGATCACAATAAAATTAAGAACAAAACCCCATCATCTAAAACTAGTGACAGCTAAATGACTGTTTAGTTTAGAGGTGAGTTTCCAGCAAGATTTAAATCAAATTTATTTATTATCAAACGATAAAACACTCATAATGACCGTAGATACCATTCGCGCAGGTAAAGAAAAGCACTTTCCAGGCATTGATTTAGAAGATGAGGATTTAGCTAATTGCCAACTAGAAAAAGTTAATTTGGCAGGGGCAAACCTAGTGGGAGCAGACTTTTCTCAGTCTAATCTCAAGGGGGCAAGACTTGATGGCGCAAACCTTTTGGGGGCAGACCTGAAATTCGCCGATCTGCGTGCCAGTCTTTTGGGCGCAAATCTGATGCAGGCGGATCTGAGCAATGCTGATTTGCGTGGCAGTAACCTCAGAGGAGCTAACTTAATGGGGGTGAAATTATCCCAGGCTTCCCTTTCGGGGGCATTCTTGAGTGGAGCAAACCTAACTGGGGTTAACCTCAAAGGAGTTGACCTCAGAGGCACAGATTTACGGGGAGTCAATCTTAACAGCGCCAATCTTAAAGGAGCAAATTTATCCCAAGCCGACCTTCAGGGGGCAAATCTGAGTGAAACCAATCTCGAAGAAGCAGATTTACGGGGGGCGAACCTCGCAGGAGCAAATCTCACCGGGGCTAATTTACTCGTTGCCGAATTAGAAGGTAGCAATATGGACGGTGCTAGCATGGAAAGAGCCTGCATTCTCGGTACGGCGATCGCTAAATAAATTCATTTCATCTGATTTACAGTTGAATAGGCGAAACTGCTTAGAACTGAGAAGCCAAATGCGACGATGAATAAAAATTGCAGGAAGTGTAGCAATGGCGACAACTAGTCATAAAATGACTCTAGAAGAGTTCATCGCTTACGATGACGGCACCGATAACTTATATGAACTGGAAAACGGAGAGTTAATCGGCGTGCCTTCAGAGAGCGAAATCAATCGTCGGATTACTATGTTTTTGATCGCATATTTTCTTTAACAGGACATTCCCTTCTATCGGTTAACTATCAAAACAGAAGTGGCAGTTAGCGGTGCAAGAGTATCTGTACGTCTACCAGATTTACTTATCCTATCTGAGGAATTAGCAAAGGAGCTTGAAGGCGCAACTAGATCCATTATCTTAATGGATATGCCACCACCTTTATTCGGAATAGAAGTGGTCAGTCCTAACCAAGAGAAAAAAGACTATCGTTACAAGCGCAGTGAGTATGCAGCCAGAGGAATTGCCGAATATTGGATTATAGATCCGATTCAACAACAGGTAACTATTTTGGAATTGGTTGAAGGTTTATACGAAGAAAAAGTCTATCGTCATGGAGATCGCCTTGTTTCACCTTTGTTTGAGCAAATTGATTTAACCGCAGCCGAAGTATTGCAAAGAAAATAGTTAGTGAAGCTAGAGATACTGACTAATGTCTGGCGATCTCACTCTCAACTCTCTCGCAATTGTTCAGTAAATGCTTGGCAGAGAATGCGATCGCCCATCAGATTAGAATAAAATGATATACATTTATAATATTCTTAAATAATATATTTAGATATTATGAGCAAAAATATCAGCATTACAGTTGACGAACAAAATCTTGCGTATTTGGATACTCAGGTTCAGAATCGCAGTAAATATATTAACGAATTGATTCAAAAGGATCGCCTACACCAACTTGAAGCAAGTATGCGCGAAGGCTATATCGCTCAATCAAAAAGTAGTGAGATAAAAGAAGAAGATCTTCTTTGGGAAATTGCGATCGCCGATGGTATAGAAGATGAAGATTAAGCGTGGTGAAATCTGGTGGGTTAATTTAAATCCTGTGATTGGTTCAGAAACAGCCAAGACACGCCCGTGTTTAATTCTACAAAACGACATTGGTAATGAGTTTGGCGATACCACTGTTGTTGCTCCTTTTTTAGCTTCGGGCAATTATCCTTTCATAGTCAATGTCAAGCCAACAACTGCCAATGGTTTAGATCAGGAAAGAGGTTTAAATTTAAGCAAAATTAGATCTGTCTCTTTTAAAAGATTGAAAAACAAACTAGGTATTTTAGAAAATAAATATTGGTCAGAAATTAAACAGGCATTACTTGTAGAGTGTGGATTTTATTAGCTGTTCGTTTAACCAAAGAAAATCAATCAAGCTGATAAAGATGAGCTGATGCACCTGTCTGGATAAAAGAATCTTGGCGTTGTCCAACCCGATCTATACCCTGGAGTATTTCGTCTTTTTCCGTACCTTTAGCGCGTAAAATAAACCAAACTCGACGACCTTGAAGAGATTGCAGATCTTGGGCAAGTTTTTTATGTTTTTCCGCTAAAGGATCATCGTTATAGGCATAGCGAACCTTGCCATAGACATAATCTAGATTTTGATAGCCTTTAAGTTGGAGATAATAATCAAAAGCGGGAATGCCTTCAGTGTAGACATAAATCTTATCACCTGGTTTCTTTTCCTGAACGACATATTCTAACACTGGTCTAACTTCGTGTTTTAATTGAGGCTGCAACATAAAGTTGGCGCTACGATAAATTGCCGGAGTTGTCAGGCTGACGAGACAGAGGCAACCTAAAACAAGCCAGACAATTCTCAGTGGTTGAGAGGGTTTTAGACTAGCCAATTGAGCCAGCATAAAGACGATGCCTTCCGCTACTATTATCATCCCTAGCGGTGCTAAAAAAAGTATCAGGCGATCGCGAAAAGGATATTGATGTAGATAAGCGGCGATGAGATTAACCACAAAAGGAGCAATGAGAGCTAAGAATAGCCGACGCTGGCGACGATATAGACTAACACAACCTACAATAAAGGCAAAAATACCAATACCGTCAGTAACACCAACGAAGCCCATCGGATGATAGAAAAATCGCCCCAAAGCATCAAAAAGCCAGAGAATATCGCCAAATGAGCTAGGATATCGCTCTTCCCAGTTAGAGCTTAAATCTTCATCGGCTAGAGCATCACTGATATTGATCAGGTAAAATAAGCCAAAGTTGATTAGCCAAGCTAAATAAACCGTCCCGCGATTGACAATAATTTTGCGCCAAGATTTCCAGGAGACGGTGCATAGATTCCAGCCTTCCAAAGCAGCCAAGACTAAAACAGAGGGATAAGAAAGCCAAATTGCGAAACTACCTATACAGGCAAGCTGGAAAAGCCGTCGCGGTGATAACAGACGATGGCGTAGTGGTAACAAAACCCAGAATAAGATTAGGGCGACCGCCACATCGCTAGAGTAAGGCTTTAATTCGGTAGCATAATAAAGAGTATAGCGACCACAGGCAAATAGAGCGATCGCCAGAGGAGCCGCCCAGGTGGAACAGTATCGACGAACTAGAAGGTAAAAGACGATTAAGGAGATAATACTAGCCAGAAATGGCAGCAGTCGCAGTGCATACTCGCTATTGCCCCCAAGCTGAGTTGCTAACTTCTCTAGCCAGAGAAAACCTAAAGGTGCTGCTTGCTCACTGCTTAAGGGCTGAGATAGTTCACCATAAGAACGCTTAATAATATTGGCAGCCAGGTTAATCTCATCTACCCAGAGCGACCTGTTACTCAGATATTGCAGCACACGGGCTAGTAGACCCCAAAAAACCCCGAATAAAGCCAATTTAGATGCTAATTTAGCCCCATTATCTGAATCAAAAAAGCTTTTGTTTTGCACTGTAAGATATCCAAGTCAATTGCTCATTGTTAATTGTGTTAATTGTTCATTGTCAATTTCGAATTGTCCATTATTAATTGTCATTGCCCTACATAGCGACGCAAGAAGCTTTCTAAAGATTCCATTTTCAAGTTAAAGGTAGATTCTAATAAAGCAATTTCATCTCTAGTACAGAAAAATTCATGAGCCAGCAAAGTACGCAAAGTCCCCAGAGACTTATTCAACTCAGGACTAATCAAACCAACGCCCATCCTTAAGCCATCAAACAACTGAAGTGGCGGATTGATTACAATTGGCTCTTTATCAAACAAGCGGGCAAAGATGCGGGGAATATCCTCTCGCTTGAGGATATCAGGTCCTCCCACAGCAAAAATTTGGTTCTTAGCTGCTTCAACTTTGGTAGAGGAGATCGCAATTTTGGCTAGATCGTCAGTACTGACAATTGAAGAACGATTTTGCTGATCGCCAATGGAGAAGTAAATCCCTGTGTCACGAAATCTTTCTGCTAGAGGAATAATATTATTGGCAAATCCCGAAGGACGTAGGATTGTATAGCTTAGACCACTGTTGATTAAATATTTCTCTACCTCTCGTTTGGCTTTAAAAGTGGCGGAGTCTTGATAGCCTCGATCTACTCCCAACACAGAAATATAGACAAAGTGTTCCACCTGATTAACGATCGCCTGATCAATCAAGTCTATATTGGCTCGATAGTCTAGGGCTTGAGCATCGCCACCACCATGACTACTGATAATATATTTAACTCCAGCAACAGCTTTAACAATATCTCGTTCTATAGTTAAATCGCCGATCAAAATATCGGCTTCACGATCTGCTAATTCATCAAAATGAGATGATAAGCGAACAAAAGCTGTAGCTGGCTCTTGTTGCTCTCTCAACTGTCTAACAATCCTACGCCCCAAAGATCCTGTTGCGCCAGTAACTAAATACATTGATGCACCTACTTTTTATCTGAGTAATAAGCTGATGAGCAGCAAAAACCACTTCTCTCTTAGAATTCTAGAGAAAAATCAATCGTCCTGACAATCAACGAACAGGGATGTAGGAATAATTTTGTTCTAGATGTTTTTGAACTGTTTTCCTACTGTATCGACTAATAAATCCCTCGGTATCAGTCTCGGTAAATTGACAATAATATGATTGGTAAAACCACCAACTACGGCATTAGACTGACCCTTATCTAGCGCCTTCAGACTATCTCTGACCACTTTCTCTGACGATGCCATTGTCATCCCATTCATTGCTGAGGCTGATTCAGGAAACTCTGCTCGGTCATAAAATTCTGATTCTGTTGGACCAGGACAGACTGCGATCACTTTTACGCCCAAGTCTTTATTTTCTGACCACAAAGCCTCGCTAAAGCTTAAGAGAAAGGCTTTTGAAGCTGCATAAACTGACATGTAGGGAATAGGCTGAAAAGCAGCAATAGAAGCAACATTAACAATAGATCCCGCTTGGCGCTGCTGCATTAGAGGTAAAAACAACCCTGTCAATTCCACCACCGCGTTAATGTTTAGCTGTACCATTGCCAGCATTTTGCTGAGAGGGCGATCGCCAAATGCTCCATAGTCGCCAAATCCAGCGTTGTTAATCAAGCAGTCAACGGTTAAACCTTGCTCTGTAACCTGATCATATACAGCTTGTCCCGCCGCAGCTTCAGCCAAATCTTGAGGGATGACAGTAGTTTTGATCTGAAATTGACTACTCAATTCCGTAGCCAGTTTCTGTAGTTTATCTTGCGATCGCGCCACTAAAATCAAATCGTTATTTCTGGCTGCCAACTCTCTGGCGAATGTCTCGCCGATGCCCATTGATGCCCCAGTAATCAAAGCCGTTGTCATAATCCCAACTAATACATTATGTTTATTACGAATTGTAACGCAGGTTACTAGTTACCACTAATTACAGTTTGTGTGCCTGGCGAGACTATCTGGTGAGGAAGATCGCGGCAGTCATCCCGACAGCCAGCGAATTTAGCTAATCAGGATACCAAAACATACCTTTAATACCTTCTGGATCGAGAACAAAGCCCAACCTCTGATAAAACTTGACTACTTGGGGATCGGCAAAAAGAGTAATGTTGCTAATGTCAGCACTACGTAGCTGTGAAATTGCATATTTCATCATTGCCTTGCCCAAGCCTTTGCTTTGAAACTTAGGATCGACGACAACATCCCAGATTGTCGCGTTAAAAGCATGGTCAGAAGTCGCTCTAGCAAATCCGATCAGGCGACGCTTCTGCCCTCTAACTTCCCACATCGAAACAACTAAAAAACTATGTTCGATCGCTTTTTTTACTTTACGCAGGGGACGACGCGCCCAGCCCACGCGATCACAGAGTTCTTCTAATTCATAAAAGTCCAGATCTCGTTCAGTGCTGAATGTAATCTGAGGTTGAGAACCGTCGTTGTTTCCTATGTTTAACAATTCTTCTTTAAATTCAGTGCTTCCAGAGGTGTTGACTGTATCTGAACTGCTAAATAACTTTTTCCAAAAGACCATGCCGACGCGGCTTTAATGATTTGTGGTTTTTAATATGATATGTCTGTTATATTAGTCTATTTTCTGACGCAAAAACATCTATGGTGACAAAAGAGTCTGCTCTCTCAGGTAAGAAACTGGATTATTCCCTGGGCAAAAGTTATTTTAGGCAAAGCAATTAGCGATCTGCAATCGACATACGACTACATCTAGGATTCTTCTAGACCGTAATGATACGATAGAAAAATGTCATCCATAACAATACTGGAAACACCGCATATTTACGAGCTAACTGAGCCTGTCGCTGACCCCAAATTGCCAGTGCTGGTATTTGTTCATGGTTGGTTACTCAGTCGCCATTATTGGCAGCCCCTCGTGGAGCTAATCAAGTCTGATTATCAATGTTTGGTTTATGATGCTAGGGGTTTTGGTGAGTCTCAGGCTAATGTTTCATCTAGTCCCTCAAATGTACCCCTTGCTCAATCAGCATCCTCAGAAGCTGAAGCGCCGAATATTGCTAGCTATAGTTTGCGAGCCTACGCCGAAGATCTAGGCTGTTTGCTTGCTAGTTTATCCATTGACCATGCTTGGGTAGTCGGGCACTCATTAG
>JBCCNG010000096.1:0-10045 GCA_039025955.1 Cyanobacteria bacterium P01_C01_bin.72
AACAGATCAAGCTCCAGTTTTATATTATTCCGACTCTTCTTTATCTTTTCTCGAAGATGATGCCGCTGAAATAGAAGCATATGCCACAGGAAATGGCTATTGGCGTTTACCGATTTATCTTGATACTCCTAGAGTTTATCTGTTTAGCAATATTACATTATTGATTTTTGGCTGGATTATACTAATTTATTTGTTCAATCCCCTATTTAAAAAGATAAACAAAAGCAACTACCCGTATCAAAAATAAGACTGACAATAGTCAGTAAAAATATGATAAATAATAATCAAAATACTATGAATAGCAAAGCAAACAAAAACAAAACTCTTCTCTCTTTAGGCATTGTTGCTGCGTCTTTAGCTCTAGCTTTTGCCCCCATTCCTGGCGTTAAACAAACTGTTACTATCGTCAGCGGTACAGAATTACAAGAACCCCTCCAAGAATTAGAAACTAAATTTGAACGAGATAATCCTGGCATAGATTTAAACCTAGAATTCCAAGGGTCACAAGATATGATTAATAACTATATTGATCGTAAAAATGACTTCGAGCCGCATATTTTACTCCCTGCCAACGGTGAGATTCTAGTGGAACTAGCAAATCGCTGGGAGGCACAAAATAACAGCCAGGTTTTCGCTCAACCACCAACGGCGATCGCTAAAACTCTGTTAGTAGCGATCGCCTGGCAAGAAAGAGGGAAAACTCTGTTTCCTGATGGCAATTTTGACTGGTCAAAGATCGCTCAAGCAATGGAGCAAAAAAGCTGGTCAAAAGTCGGTGGCAAAGACAATTGGGGTAGTTTCGATTTTGTCACCACTAATCCTACTCGTTCCAACAGTGGGCAGTTGACTCTTAGTCTTTGGCTGCGATCGCAAAACTATAGCCTAAATAGCTCTGATGCTTCTGCTTTGGTTAGTCTGGTCAAACGTTCTGTTTATCAGCCACCTCGTTCAACGGATATTCTACTCCAGGAATTTATTAGCCGTGGGGCAAACGACGGAGATCTGGCAATGGTTTACGAAAGTATTGCCCTCTATCGTTGGCAGCAAGCACAAACTACTCAAGGTCAAGCCTACCGTATCTACTATCCTAATCCCACCATGGAAACTATAGCCACTGCTGCCATTCTCAAACAAGGCACTTCTTCTAGTACAGTAAAAGCAGCAAACAAGTTGCTCAACTATCTGACTCAGCCAGAACAACAGGAAACATTTGTGAAGTATGGATTTCGTCCAGCTAGCGCCAAAATCGATCTCTCATCCGTACCCAATAGCCCTTGGAGGCAAAACATTCCTGGCTCAATGCCTCAACCAACCATCTCTACCGAAAAATCTCCTACTGTCGCCGAAACCGCAGAAATACAACGTTTATGGAGTCGCTCTCGTTAGCCATAACGGTAGTTGCGCTGATTAATCTTTGTATTTTTTAGTTTTCAGTTTTCAGTTTGTAGAAAGTTGCACATCGCGTCACAAGTTCCTCATTCCTTATCCCTCATCCCTTTAATTATGAATCAGCCAGAGAAGAAAGCCAAAACACTACCTTGTAATCACTGTGAGGGTAAAGGCTATAACGAATTAAGAGACTGTGCAGGAGAAATACAGCGTACTGAAACTTGCTCCTATTGCGAAGGAAAAGGTTATGAAGTTACTAATGATTGCTAAATAAAACGCTATCCATAGTAGTTGACTAAAACGATTCGGTCTTAACTTGTCACCAATTCCTTATCCCTCATCCTTACATCCCTTTAATATGAACTAACCTCTGACTGATAAAATAAAAAATCTGCAAGCTTACCGAAGGAAATAACCATGCGACTATCCCAAATGCTGTTTGTGACACTGCGAGAGACTCCAGCAGAGGCGGAAATACCTAGTCATCAGTTATTGCTTCGGGGGGGCTATATTCGTCGCATCGGTAGCGGGATTTATGCCTATATGCCCTTAATGTGGCGAGTGTTGCAGAAGGTATCTCAGATTGTGCGGGAGGAGATGGACGCGACGGGGGCACAGGAATGTTTGTTACCGCAGCTACAGCCTGCCCAATTGTGGCAAGAGTCGGGGCGCTGGGATACTTACACTAAGGCGGAAGGGATTATGTTTTCTCTTACCGATCGCAGCGATCGCGAATTGGGTCTTGGACCAACTCACGAGGAGATTATTACAACTATTGCCCGTGAGACGATTCGTTCCTATCGTCAGCTACCCCTAAATTTGTACCAGATTCAAACTAAGTTCCGCGATGAAATTCGTCCTCGGTTTGGCTTGATGCGAGGGCGAGAATTTATTATGAAGGATGCTTATTCTTTCCACGTGGATGAGGCAAGTTTAAAAGAGACTTATCAGGCGATGGATCGAGCATATCGCAATATTATGACTCGCTGCGGCTTAGAGTTTCGCCCTGTGGAAGCCGATTCGGGGGCAATTGGGGGTTCGGGATCTCAGGAGTTTATGATTCTGGCAGAAGCGGGAGAAGATGAGATTCTTTATACGGAAGATGGTAACTATGCCGCGAATACGGAAAAGGCAGTATCTTTGCCCCCCGATATTGTGGAGTCGCCTTTTAGCAGCTTTGAGAAGTTGGAAACTCCCAATACAGAAACGATCGCCAAGCTAGCGCAGACGGTTAACTGTTCCCCCACAGTAATTGTCAAAAATGTCCTGTATGAAGTTGTCTACGATAACGGGATGACGGTGTTGGCATTGGTTAATATTCGAGGAGATCGCGATGTGAATGAAGTTAAGCTAATCAACGAACTAACGAAGCTGGCATCCCAGTATCAAGCCAAAACCATTATTTCTTTGACTGTACCCGATCCTACGGCACAAAAGAAATGGGCAGCTAAACCTTTACCTCTGGGCTATATTGCTCCCGATTTGGATAATGACCATATCAGCCCAGCTAAAAACGTCGCCAAGCAATTTCTCCGTCTGGCAGATAATACAGTAGTTGAGCTGAAAAACTTTGTCACAGGGGCGAATGAAGTGGGCTATCACGTTGTGGGAGCAAACTGGGGCGATAACTTTACCCTGCCCGATTTACAGGTAGACATACAGGAGGCAAAAGCGGGCGATCGCGCTATCCACGATCCCAGTCAAACTCTAAGCAGCGCCAGGGGTATCGAAGCGGGACATATCTTTCAACTAGGGACAAAATACTCTGAAGCGATGGAGGCAAACTTTACCAATGAAAATGGTAAAACAGAACCGCTCTGGATGGGCTGCTACGGTATTGGTGTTTCTCGCTTGGCACAGGCAGCAGTAGAACAATCTTATGACAAAGATGGTATTATTTGGCCTGTGGCGATCGCTCCCTATCAGGTAATTGTGATTGTGCCTAATATTTCCGATGAAGAGAAAAGGTTGGCGGGAGAAAAGCTGTATGAGGAGTTCCAGAAAGCTGGTATAGAAGTTTTACTCGATGACCGCAAAGAAAGGGCTGGTGCTAAGTTCAAAGATTGCGAACTAATTGGTATTCCCTATCGAGTAGTTACAGGGCGATCGCTCTCATCAGGCAAGGTGGAAGTCGTTAAACGTGCTACTAAGGAGGCGCAAGATTTGCCGCTGGAATCAGTAGTAGAAACGGTTAAACAGTGGATTAAAGCCGAATTACAGAACAGATAGACATCCTTGTTCTTTCTGTTTTTTCTGATACTATAAATTACAAGCAAAAAAGGCAATCTTTCCCTCGAAAAAAGAGTCAGGAAAACTTTCTCCTTATCAGCATCTAGGGGCTGCTGGGACAGAGTCTCACGTTCAAGGAGTGATGATGGTTATTAGAAGAAATCAAATTGACGAACTTCAAAAATCAATTGATGCTCTTCGAGACAGTTGGTCAGACTTGTACTCCGATTTAGAAGAAAAGAAAAAATCTTAGTTCTCAATTGTCACTCGCGAACTACCTCCCCTTTTTGTCCCGCCTTAAGTTGCTTATCATTAAGCTTATTTAGATGAAAATATATACTGATGTAGAATATGTTCGCCTATGCGAAGAAACTTTGGCTTACCATCAAGAAGAATTCAATATTCGTGGCTTCAGTCAAGTATGCAAGCTTAAAACTCAGTGGTATGAAGAGCAGTATCATTCGGCTAAAAAGTTTTCGTCGGGAATAAAATTATCTCTGCTTGAACGACAAATGTTACTCGATCAACATACCGTATCAAATCATGATGATTTCCCTGCTCTTACTGCTAAATTTTATCTAAGTGGCTATAATAGCGTAGTTTGTCCTGGTATTGATAATGTTGCATCAGAATATGCTGAACAAAAAGGGCAAAGTTATTTATTTTATCTACCAGACATCAAAGAAATCGAGCAGTATTGGGAAGGAGATTATTTACAAAGACTTACTTTACGCATAGATTTAGCCTACATTTCTGATTTATTAGGGGAACTAAACACTGCACCAAAACAGTTACGGGCACTGGTTGAAAACTCTAATCCCCAGCAATTTCACTTTAATGTTGGTAGTGTGACACCTCAAATGCGTACTATTGTTCACCAGATTTGGGATCATCCCTATCAAGGTGCGATCGCACGGATGTATTTAGAAGCTAAAGTTATAAAACTATTGGCGATACAGTTTGCCCCATTAATCGAGTTTAAACCGCATGCTGTCAGAGCAACATTAAAGCGTAAAAGTATTGATTGCATTTATCAAGCTAAAAACATCTTAGAAACTCAGCTAGAATATCCGCCTTCTATTTTCGAATTGGCGCAACAGGTTGGAGTCAGCGAACGTACTTTGCGTCGTGGATTTCGCGAACTATTTTCAACCACAATTGTTGGCTATTTAACCTCATTGCGGATGGAAAAAGCAGAAGAATTATTAAGAGAAGGAAAACTGTCAATTAGTGAAATTGCCAACCAGGTTGGTTATTCTCATCTAGGTAATTTTAGTACTGCTTTCAAACGGCAATTTGGTATTACCCCTAGTCAATGCATAACAGGTAAAAAAACACTGTAACCCCAAATTAATAATTGCCATAAGATCCGTTTGGCAAAACTCAAGACCGTTTTTGGATAGACAACTATCAAGCAATTTTCATAAACTACTATTCATCTTAATTATTGAGAATTTTTGTAAATAAAGGTGATTAATCATCTTTTCTGAGGAGTTTAAATGAAATTGTTATCGCTATTGTTATCTATTGCAGGAGTTTCAACTTTGGTTTGGGTGAGTCCCGCTGTAGCAGCGGAGGTTGAAACTGAAAGTATCAGCAAAAATGCCACTAATTTACTCCTAAATGATACCGCTAGGCATATAGTTCAGGGCAAAACCCGCGTCACGGGAGTCGAGGTCATTCCCACCGAATTAGGGTTGGAGTTAATTTTACAAACGGCAGCAGGTAGTGAAAGATTGGTGCCGCTAATTGTTCCAGAAGAGAATGACTTGGTAATCGATATTCTCAATGCAACCTTAGCATTCAGCATTAGAAACGGAGTAACAGAGATTGACCCCGCACCAGGAATCGAAAGGATCACCGTCACTCAAGCAGACCCCAATAGCATCCAAGTCAGAATTACAGGTGTGGAGCAGACCCCGAGCGCCGAAGTATTAGCAGGCACAGATGATTTAGTATTAAACATCACTCCAGAGACAGCTGTCGCCGATGAAGATGAACAAATTGATATTATCGCCACAGGTCAAGTCGATGATGAAACTTACAAAGTCGATCAGTCCAATAGAACCGCCACGCGAACCGACACGCCTTTAAGGGATATTCCGCAGTCAATTCAGATCATACCCCGAAAAGTCATCGATGATCAGAATGTAACTAGAATTGGCGATGCCTTACGTAATGTATCTGGAGTTTTGTCTCAAAGAGACTTTAGTGGCTCCAATTTTGGCTTCTCTAGTAGGGGATTTGAAACGACTAGAGTTTTGAGAAATGGAATTAGATCTTCAGGGGATGGTGGCGATGCTATATTTGCGACCTCTCCAAACTTGGTGGAACGAATCGAGGTACTAAAAGGTCCGACTTCAGTACTATTTGGTCAGGCAGAACCAGGAGGATTGATCAATATTATTACTAAGCAGCCCGAAAAAGAAGCGTCTTATGATTTAAAATTTAGAGCGGGAAGTTTCAGCTTACTTGAACCGTCGTTAGACTTTACAGGACCTTTAACCAAAGATCAAAAGTTAACTTACCGTTTCAATATTTCCTATCAAAGTGACGGTCTCTTGCGAGATTTTGTGGAATCAGAGTTGTTTTCCGTTTCTCCAGTGATTCGCTATGATTTTAGCGAAAGAACTAACTTAACTTTTGAATATGAGTACTTAGAAGATGATAGAACTTTTGATGACGGGTTGTTTATAGATACGACTGCATTTGATCTACCCAGAGAGCTATTTTTGGGTGAGCCAGATGATTTTACTGGTGATACTCTCCATCGATTCTATCTAACTTTGAACCATAGTTTTAGCGAGGATACTAGAATTCGTAGTGTTTTTGGAGCTGAAATTTCTAATGATAACTTTACTGCTTTTCGCCCCATTGCTTTTAACTCAAATACCTCCGCCTCTAAACCTGATAGCATTTTTCAAAAGTGATAAGAGACTTGGTTATGAAGTAGGGGGAGCAGAGGCGCAGGCAAAGGCGTTTCGGTTCGACGCATGTAGCAGAGGAGCAGGAGAGTAGAGGGGGCAGATTATTGGAACTGTTCCAGTTCAGTGTCTTCCAGGGAGTGGATAATCGAAAGCTCAAAATTATTATTATTAAGCTGTTCTGACAAATCTGTTGTTAAGTATGCTCGATACTCAGATTTTTGGGCGAGATGAACCTGAAAAAAGGCGGTACTAAGAGCTTTGAGAGCAGGATAGGCATAGACTGGACGGAGTCCAACTGCTGTATCAGGTACAGGTGAAATCCCCAAGCCTTCCTGTAAGAAGCTAAAGTGAGTCCCAGGCTTGACCAAAACCAAATACTTCTCTAGATTGTCGTTTAGCCAGGAAAAGGGTTCAATTTGTTCAGCAACAGGAGGCATAATTAGGTCATGAGTTCCTGAAATCAGCATAGTTGGCGTTTGCACAGAACTCATTCCTGCTGAACCAAATATTTTTGCCATGGGGTTGATCGCCACTACCGCCTTGATTCGCTTATCCCGTAGCTCAACTTGAGACTGTCCAAGCTGATTAAAAGCACATTTTGCCAGAGAGGATAGATCCATCAGGATATTTAGATAACTCTCCATTTGACATTCTCTAGCTGTTTCCTCGGCGATGAGTTCCCCTCCTGATAAAGCCAAGGCGCTGTAGCCACCAAAGGACTGACCAATTAACCCTACCTGCTGGAGGTCTATATTCGATTCAGACTCTAGACGGTTGAGAACGTAACTTATATCGAGGGGATGGTCGAGCAGGTTGTTTGCCTCGGGAAAAGAATCTCTGCCCGCGAGAAAGCGGTCAAATTTAGCCAGGCTAATTGCATCATGTTCAATGACCGCAACAGCAAAACCATGAGAAGCAAAATGTTGGGCGAGGTAGGCAAAAGTTTGTCGGTTGGAAGCCATGCCGTGAGAAATGGCAATTAGTGGCAGAGGAACTTCTATATTTGGCTGGTAAAGATCAAATAGTCCTGGTTCTAAACGATTGGGGTTTTGGTAGCTAAATGTTTGCTTCTGCCAGGTATATTGTCCTGCAACTTGGGGATCTGACTCTGGTATCAAATTGTCCTTAAATACCTGTTGCTGGTAGTCAATAAACCAGGTACGCTCAATTACTTGACGGTTGCGAGTCAGTTTTTTCCCTCGCTCTAGATATTGAGTTAGGATACGCAGATCAAGATGAACCGTATCTAAGGGATAGTGTTCTAATAAATTGAGTGGAGTTAGTCCTTCTTGGTCAAAGGCTGCGGCAATAATTGCTCCTCGTAAAGCATAAAAGCCGTTCCGTTGAGAATTCCCTCCCGAATTCCCCCTGATTCCTTTGCCAAAATTCTGGATGGTGATTTTTCCTACTGTAGAATTGCTAAATTTAGCGATCGCCAGAGGCTCAAGCTTTAAGGGAGTGGACAGCAGTTTTGATAGCTGGGCTAGTTGCTCTGGGGGTAGACGGCGTAGATAGTAGTTTAGTTCAGGTGAGATCGAACCTGTAGTCGCAAAAGCGTCGAGATCTTCGACCCTAATTTGAAATTGACCCAGGGGAGCAATATTAAAAGTAATTCTTTCCGCCGCGAAGGTTTTGCTGGGTAGGAGAACAGTAGATATAGCAATGGCTAAATAACTCAGCCGATATTTTATATTTTGCATCAAAACCACTGAATTTGATTTTTGCTGCTGTAGTTCTTCTTTAGTTTAGCTTTCGTAACTTGCTCCCGACGCTCTGCTTGGTTAGGAATGAGGTTTGGGAGAAGCAAAAAATCATTTCTGGCTGTTGGGAGAGACAACTGGTTTCTGTTTGGGAGCGTAATATTTGCTGGAATATTTGGTTGACTCATACACCACCAGTCCTGAGATGCCTCCCGTGGCTAAGGTGAAGACAGGATTGGGTTGATTATTTAAGAGACAGTCCAGCATATACAGGGCGATAATTATCGTTAGAGCGGCGGTGGCTGCTACTTCGGTATTCGACCAGGTTTTGGCAGGAAAATACCAGACAAAACTCAATACAGGGACTAATACGGAGCTAAAGAGGGCAGTTAAACCGACCAAACCGTTCATGCCAAAGGCAAGAATCCAAAGGCTATCAGTAACGGCAACATCAACTAAATCTCCTTTCCAATCATATTCATAGACGCGATTGCGTCCCCAGCCACCCCAGCCCAGGACAATTCTTTCCTGCGCTTTGGCTTTGAGTAATTCCTCGTTGTCAAATCTGTACTGCAGTGATTCCAGTCTTTCCACTGGAGCAACGGGTTCTATAGTGGTAATAATGCGCTCGGTCAAATCGGAGTTTGCCACGACATTTTGCTGGAGATAAAAACCCATTGCCGCAATTAAGATTACCAAAGTGAGGGAAGTATGAAACTGCCAAGCAACAAAAAGAAAAATGACTCCTAAAAACAATAAGCCATAAGCACCAGTGGATTTAATCAAAATAAAGGTAACGAATAAAATTCCCACTAGCCAGCGAATATGAATACCGTAGATCTCGCGGATCACCCCTGTCTTCCAAAACCAGATGCCAATCAGAGTAGCCGCCATCATCCACATCCCAACTGCTAAACCATGCTCCATAAAGACGGTAGGTCTAAATCCACCATATCTAATAGTTTGAGCAAATGAAGGATTGCCGTGATAACCATAGACTAGACGATGTAGTTGAGGACTCATCCGAATTTCATACAGACACAGGGGAACATAAACTAAGCCGCTGACCAAAATAGCGATCGCCAATTTGCGAATATCCCGCAGATTGTTGAGATAGATTCTGCCCAAAAAGTATGGACCACCATAACTCATGGTTCGCAGCAGCAGGAGAGAAATACCGTTATAAAAGCCAAGCTCGTTGCTCAGGGAAGAAAATAACGGACAAGCACACCATACTGCCATGGGCAGATCAACCCAACTAAAGCTAAACCGTTTGAAGCGTTCTAAATCGTAAACGACAGTTGCTAGCAAAATACCATAAACGGTAGCCGACATTCTTTCATAATCAGGCAGCCCAGGAAAAGCAAAACCTGCCCTTTGAGGTAGAAAGAGCCAAGCGACTACAAAACTAATAATTACCGCCTCAGTTGCTTGGAAGCGCCGAAAGAGATAGAACACAATCGGAATCCAGACAATCATGATTAACTGTGGAGGAAGAGTCATTACAACTATCTAAAATATATGTGGGTAGTTAAATGTTTCCAGGTTTTTAAGTTAGATTCTTAAGTTGATTAAGATTAAGCGTTAATTTTTGGATTCTAGTTCCAGAAAAATCAAAACTTTAGTTTAGAGAAACTTCGTAAAATCTCAGTACATATGGCTGGCGTGGTTAAATCTAGCGTTAAATCAACCTAGGTTGAGAAGATTGCCTCCAGGGGAGTCCCAAAACCAGCCAGATAACGCAAAGCTAAAATTATCAAGTTCACAAAAGCCAGCACCACAGTTGCCTGTAAATCTTGA
>JBCCNG010000097.1:0-10006 GCA_039025955.1 Cyanobacteria bacterium P01_C01_bin.72
ACCGATTATTGCCTCTGGGAGAGATGGAGCAACAGGCAAATCCATTGCTTTGCAAGACCGAGTAGAAGCGATCGCTCGTCGGGCAATGAAGTGGGGCAATCTCCGCAAAAAACCTAAGCTTGACAAGAAAGTAGCCATCACCGTCTTTAGTTTCCCACCCGATAAAGGCAATGTTGGTACGGCAGCTTATCTCAACGTGTTTGGCTCAATCTACGAAGCGATGAAAGGCTTACGGGACAACGGTTATGACATTCAAGATTTACCTGATTCTGCTGAAGAACTAATGCAGGCGGTAATTCACGATGCCCAGGCACAGTATGCTTCTCCAGAGTTAAATATTGCCCACAGAATGTCGGTAGAGCAATACGAAAGATTAACTCCTTATTCAGTGAAGCTAGAAGAAAACTGGGGTCCACCACCAGGACAACTTAACAGCGATGGACAAAACCTGCTGGTCTACGGCAAAGAATTTGGTAACGTCTTTATTGGGGTACAGCCTACCTTCGGTTATGAAGGCGACCCGATGCGTCTCTTATTCTCTCGTTCTGCTAGTCCCCACCACGGTTTTGCGGCATACTACACTTACCTAGAGCATATCTGGAAGGCAGATGCGGTACTGCACTTTGGGACTCATGGCTCGCTGGAGTTTATGCCAGGTAAGCAAATGGGTATGTCAGGAGACTGTTATCCCGACAGCCTGATCGGTAGTATTCCCAACATTTATTACTACGCTGCTAATAACCCTTCTGAGGCGACAATTGCCAAACGCCGTAGCTATGCTTCCACCATTTCTTACCTCACTCCTCCCGCAGAGAATGCAGGGCTGTATAAAGGTTTAAAGGAATTGGGCGAACTAATTGGTTCTTACCAAAGTCTCAAAGATGGCGGACGAGGAATTCAAATCGTTGATACGGTGATGGATCAGGCACGGATTTGTAACCTTGACAAAGATATCGCTTTTCCTGACCATTCCGCGAAAGAAATGACTCAAGATGAGCGGGATACTATTATTGGCTTGGTCTACAAACAGCTCATGGAAATTGAGTCCCGTTTACTTCCCTGCGGCTTACATATCATTGGCAAACCGCCAACTGCCGAAGAAGCGATCGCTACTTTAGTTAATATTTCTAATTTAGACCGCGAAGAAGAGGGAATTATTTCTTTCCCTCGCATCATTGCCAACAGTATCGGTCGCGATATTGATGAGATTTATGCTAACAATGACCGTGGTGTTCTCGCCGACGTGCAGCTATTCCAAGACATTACCCAAGCTACTCGCGCTGCGGTCGGGGCTTTAGTCAAAGAACAGATTGATGCTGACGGTAGAGTATCGATGGTGTCTAAGCTCAATTTCTTCAACATTGGTAAGAAAGCACCTTGGTTGGAAGCCTTGAGCGAGCATGGCTACGATAATATTGATGCCGAGGCGGTTAAACCTTTAGTTGAGTATCTAGAGTTCTGTTTAGAACAGGTTTGTGCCGATAATGAACTGGGTGGCTTACTCAAAGCCCTTGAAGGCGAGTATGTTATGCCTGGCCCTGGTGGTGATCCCATCCGCAATCCTAATGTTTTGCCCACTGGTAAAAACATCCACGCCTTAGACCCCCAATCTATTCCTACTCTAGCTGCGGTGCAGTCTGCCAAGATAGTTGTCGATAGACTCATTGAGCGTCAAAAGCTTGATAATGGTGGTAATTACCCCGAAAGTATCGCCTGCGTCCTTTGGGGAACAGACAACATCAAAACCTATGGTGAGTCTCTGGCACAGATTATGTGGATGGTTGGTGTACGTCCTGTACCCGATGCCTTGGGTCGAGTTAACAAATTAGAGTTAATTCCCCTCGAAGAACTTGGTCGTCCTCGCATTGACGTGGTTGTTAACTGTTCTGGTGTCTTCCGTGATCTATTCATTAATCAAATGAACCTACTAGATCGCGGTGTCAAAATGGCAGCAGAAGCCGATGAACCTTTAGAGATGAACTACGTGCGGAAACATGCCCTAGAACAAGCCGCAGAAATGGGTATCAATGTGCGTCAAGCAGCCACCCGCATTTACTCCAATGCTTCTGGTTCTTATTCCTCTAATATCAACCTGGCGGTGGAAAACAGCAGTTGGGAAGAAGAAAAAGAGCTACAGGATATGTATCTTAACCGTAAATCTTTCGCCTTCAACTCCGATAACCCAGGGGTAATGGATGAAAGTCGTGGCTTGTTTGAATCTTCTTTGAAAAAAGCCGATGTCACGTTCCAAAACCTAGATTCTTCCGAGATATCCTTAACCGACGTATCTCACTACTTCGATTCCGATCCTACTAAAATCGTGTCTAGCTTGCGAGATGACGGTAAGAAACCCACCGCCTATATCGCCGATACGACCACAGCCAATGCTCAAGTACGGACTTTATCTGAAACTGTACGTTTAGATGCCCGTACTAAAATGCTCAATCCTAAGTGGTATGAAGGCATGTTGAGCAACGGTTATGAAGGAGTACGAGAACTATCCAAGCGTCTGGTTAATACAATGGGCTGGTCGGCTACTGCTGATGCGGTAGACAACTGGGTCTATGAAGATGTTAATACTACCTTTATTGATGATCCAGAGATGTGCAAGCGTCTTATGGACATGAACCCCAACTCCTTCCGTAAGATCGTGGGTACTTTATTAGAAGTTAACGGACGTGGTTACTGGGAAACTAGTGAGGAAAACCTAGATAGACTGCGCGATTTGTATCAAGAAGTGGAAGACAGAATTGAAGGGATTGATTAACTAAATTTTGGGTGAGTAATTTAGCTAAGAGGTGCAATAAAATTTTGCATCTCTTTTTTTATCCATAACGAGTAAAAGAGATAAAGCATCAAATAGCAATTCTCGAAGTAAATCTGAAACAAGATGTCTCGAACTTGTTTGCAAGAACACCATTATCTGCGTTTATAGCCAGTATTTTTAAGATTAATTTAATCTTGTGAGCTTTTATCACATAATAGAAGCTAGAGTTTTCAATTTTCTTGCAGATAAGTCACAGTGAAAAAGCTAATCCGCGGTCTAGATAAATTCAGACAAACCTACGTCAGCAGCCATCAAGAGCTACTCGAACAGCTAGCTCTGGGTCAAAAGCCAAGGGTGTTGTTTGTTGCCTGTTCTGATTCTAGAGTCGATCCCAACCTGATCACCGATACGGATGTGGGCGAATTATTTGTCATTCGTAATGCGGGTAATATTATTCCTCCCTACGGTGCGGCTAACGGTGGAGAAGGAGGGACAATTGAATATGCTATTAGCGCCCTAGGTATTGAACAGGTGGTTATTTGCGGACATTCTAACTGTGGGGCAATGAAAGGCTTACTCAAGCTGAATAAGCTACAGAAAGATATGCCTTTGGTCTATGACTGGCTCAAGCACGCCGAAGCGACTCGCCGTCTAGTGACGGAAAATTATCCTCACTATGAAGGCAAAGATTTGATAGACATGTTGGTAGCAGAGAATGTCCTGATTCAGATTGATAATCTCAAGACCTATCCGATTGTTAAAGCCAGGATGCACCAGGGAAGACTAAAGATCTATGCCTGGGTTTATAACATTGAGACAGGTAATGTGCTGGCGTATGATGCTCGTACCCACACCTATATCTCTCCTGAAGGACAACTGTTAAACGAAGAAACTCCAACTCCTACCTGTATTCCCAGTAATAACCGCGAAGCATTAATCCCCATCAAAAAAGAATTAGAAGCTTTGCTGAAAGTGTCTCCCGAAACTCCCAAAGCGGCTAAAGAAGCAATTAGATCGCTTGAGAATTTATTTGAACGTGCAGGACAAATGGGCATGAATAATATCGAGTTACAGAATTACCATTCCTTGTTTTCTGAGTCTGTGCAGCTATGGGCAGAAACCGCCTACGCGCGCAGTTAGCATTAAACATTGAACACTTTGATTACAGGTTAGGTGTTTTAATCAAAACCTAAATCCATTGACTTGTAAAATAATGTTCACCGATCATATTAATCAGCAATAAGTAATCCAACATGGAAGTAATCCCCGCAATCGATCTGCTTGACGGTAAATGTGTTCGTCTTTATCAAGGCGACTATGACCAAGCCTCTGTTTTTAGCGATAATCCTGTTGAAATTGCCCGTCAATGGTCAGCAGAGGGTGCAACTAGACTACATGTCGTTGATTTAGATGGGGCAAAAGAGGGAAAATCTGTTAACTTATCTGTCATCGAGGCGATCGCCAGAGCAATTGAGATTCCTGTTCAGGTAGGGGGCGGACTGCGCGATCGCTTGGGAGTTACTAGACTGCTGGAGACAGGGGTACAAAGAGCAATTTTAGGTACGGTGGCAGTGGAAAAGCCAGAATTGGTAAGCCAACTATGTCAGGAGTTTCCTGCTCAAATAGTTGTCGGTATTGATGCTCGTGACGGCATGGTAGCAACTAGAGGCTGGCTAGAAACTTCAGAAGTAGCAGCAACAGATTTAGCTCAAAGAATGGCAAGTCAAGGTGCAGCCGCTATTATCTATACCGATATTCATCGCGACGGCACTTTATCGGGTCCGAATATGGAGGCTTTAAGAGAATTAGCCGAGGCAATTGATATTCCCGTGATCGCTTCTGGTGGGGTAAGTTCTCTAACCGATCTTTTAAGTCTTTTGAGCTTGGAATCCGTCGGCGTTAATGGCGTGATTGTTGGTCGAGCAATCTATACGGGAGATGTAAGTTTAAAAGAAGCAGTTAGGGCTGTCGGTGATGGACGTTGGCAAGATGTTCCTCCCGATACGGGTACAGCATTAGCTTAATCAAAATCTATTCCTATAATTCTTATTTGAGATTACAACAAAATACAATATATAATTAGAGCAAATATTATTTGTTGGTTCTGATTGATCAATATGAGAAACTGGTCTAATTTTACTCCTGATTTAAGCTCTTGGATTAATGCTTTTTTGCTGGCAGCGCTATTAATTATCGCAACATCTTTAGTGCCTATCTTGCATCATCTTTGGACATTATTAGTAGTTGTTAGTGCCTAGATTTTTTATTTCATTTCTATTTTAATCTTATTTATAACTAATGCTTTGCCGCAGTTTGTGCAGCAAATAATTATCGGCTTAATATCTTTTATAATTTCAGGTATCAACAACTTAATTACTCTTATCTCCCCTTTCATGCTGCTATTGCCCATACCAATTGTGGCTTTTGCTCATCATTATTTATATCTATTACTAGACCGTTTTTATCCCGACTTACTCCTGCTGAAAGAGGGCGAGTTACGGGATACATACCAGGTATTATGAGCTGGTGGCATGGTTTATTCGCCCTGGTTGTGGTCATCATGCCGATGCTCTGTAGCGATTCGCTATTATCTGTTTTACCTTGGTTGAGCCATAACGCGGCTGACTATATTGGATCAGCAACATCAGAATTAAATGTTTATGCTGCTACCCGTATTGGACTCTGGGTACAAATTGCCTTAATGATTTTCCGACAGCCCATCTATAGTCCTTTCTGGCGCTTAGTGATTTGGGTTATTGCTGCTGCTTATCTTTATCAGTTTGAGTTTATGTTTCGAGAACATTTAATTGCAGCAAGTAGGGAGAGAAGCAATGGCGATCGCTAGATAGATTAACCTGTATTTTAGTTTAGTTAAATCAATTTCTAGATCGACTGACACTCCAAATTCTTCGATAGATTAAGCATTAGTCAACCATTTGCCATTTCATTTCTTGACCTGCCCATAGAGGAACGAGTCTAGATTCAGGAAATGGAACGTAATCGGGAATACGCCAGGTTGTTTTAGTCAAAGTAATCTGTTCGGTATTGCGGGGGAGTTGATAAAAATCTGGTCCATAAAAACTGGCAAAAGCTTCAAGTTTATCCAGAGAATCTGCCCTATCAAAAGCCGATGCGTATAGCTCCATCGCGTGAAGAGCGGAATAACAACCCGCACAGCCACAGGAACTTTCTTTCCTGTTGCGGGAATGGGGCGCGCTATCGGTGCCTAGAAAAAACTTAGGATTGCCAGATGTTGCTGCTTGCAAAAGTGCCAGGCGATGCTTCTCTCGTTTCAGAATTGGTAAACAATAAAAATGAGGACGAATACCACCTTGAAATATGATATTGCGGCTAAATAATAGATGTTGTGGTGTAATAGTTGCAGCGATCTTGTTGTTTGCTAAGACAAACTCCACCGCATCAGAGGTAGTAATGTGTTCGAGTACCACCCGCAGGTTTGGAAATCGCTGCTTGAGAGGGATTAAATGTTTCTTGATAAATACCTTCTCGCGGTCGAATATATCAACATCTCCATCAGTTACTTCCCCGTGTAGCAATAAGGGTATATCTACCTGTTGCATCATTTCAAAGACGCGATCGCACTGCCGAATGTCCGTTACACCAAAATCTGAATTGGTGGTTGCACCCGCAGGATAGTACTTGACTGCTTTGACAAACTGGGATGCCTTGGCGGCGATAATTTCTTCGGGGCTGGTATTATCGGTGAGATAGAGGGTCATTAGTGGCTCAAACTTTTTGCCAGTAGGAATTGCTGCCATAATGCGATCGCGATAGGCAGCAGCATCAGCCACCGAGCGCACTGGAGGCTTTAAATTCGGCATAATGATGGCGCGGGAAAACTGACGTACTGTATGGGGTAGAACTGCTTTAAGTGCTTCGCCGTCACGTAGATGCAAATGCCAGTCGTCGGGTCTAGTAAGAGTAATATTTTGCATTGTTTTATCATAAAGCACCTAGAGGCGTGATAATGGCGTGGAGAGTTTAATTGTGTATGATAATGATTATCAAGATTATCAACCTACTGATCTAATATGAATTCCTTGTTTACCGCCCGCACTTCCGTAGAAGAGGTTGAGGAAGGTTTGTCACTTGCTCCCAAATTTGATGCCAATGGTTTGATTCCAGTAGTCACCACAGATATAAACACGGGTGAAGTGCTAATGCACGCCTACATGAACGAAGAGGCGTTAGTTAAAACCATTGAAACGGGAGAGGCTCATTATTATAGTCGCAGCCGTCAGCAATTGTGGCATAAAGGTCAATCTAGTGGACTGGTACAAAAAGTAGAGCAGTTAGCTATTGATGACGATCAAGATTGTCTATGGATGCAGGTTAAAGTAGCTGGTTCGGGAGCTAGTTGTCACGTAGGCTATCGTTCTTGTTTTTATCGCCGTATTCCTACAGGGAAAAGTGCTATAGATTCCCAACAACCAATTCAGTTAGTGTTTACGGAAAAGGAGAAAACATTTGACCCTAAGGCAGTTTATGGTGATGCGCCCAATCCAACAAAATTGTAAATTTAGAATGTTTAGATAATTGCGATCGCATTGAAGAAATTAATCGCCTAACAGATATTACAACGTCTAAATACAGTTAAATAATTCGTTAGCATCACTTACCATAATCTAGGGTTGTCAAGAAGATTAATACATTTCAGCTTGCCACCTCCAGGAACAACAGTAGAATTTAACTTCATTGCCTGCCAACCTTCTGGATACTTAAGCGTATGAGGTGGAGAAAAATGTTGAGCTAGTTCTGTTTTAAAGCCAAATCGAGAATAATATCGAGGATCGCCATAAACAAAAACGATCAATGCACCTAGCGAGCAAATAGTGTCTAAGCCAGATTTTACAATAGTAGAACCAATTCCCTTTTGTTGGTAAGTTGGTAGTACTGCTAATGGAGCTAGAATATAACTAAAATGTGCGTTAATACTCTTTAACAAGACAGGGCTAAAAGCAACGTGACCTATTATTGACTTATTATCTATTGCAACTAATGAAATTATCTTAATTGCTGATTTTTCGTGTAATAAATTTATTGCTAAATTAGAAACTAATTCTGCTTCTGAATTGTCAAATGCTTGAAGATACAAGTTTTTAATACCTTCAACATCTTTGATGTGTGCTTCGCGAATTTGCATAAGTCGGCAACTAGTCTTAAAACAGTTTATGGTGATACACTCAACACGACAAAATTATAAACAAGTGCGATCGCTTTGAGGAATAGTTTTTAAAAGTTTGGGCGATCGCTATTTAAACCGATAGATCTACGGTAATTAGTTGGAATGACTATAATCAAGCGTATTCAAAACAAGCTACTGGATTGACTTCTGGGATGTTTTCGCGGATGTTCTGCATTTGTTGAGCTTCAGCGCCGAAATTTCCTGTCCTCAGATTTTCAGAACGAGATAGAATGAGAATCATTATCAAAATATTCCGAAACGAAATAACTTAAAAATATGACTCGCTTCAACTACTCTTTGTCGGGTGCCTTGCCATCCTTACGCAAAAGTGAAATGTACGTAACAATCATTACTGGCTTCTTGGGTAATGGTAAAATCAGAGCTATTTCATGCTAGTTTCAACGCACCAAGAAATTAATTTCTTGGCTAAAATATTAAGTCCGTTTAAACGTACTTAGGGTATAAAGACAGAGAATTTACTTTCTGGTTGATGAGAATGAAACAGCCCTGATGATAAAACAACTTTACTCAATCAAATTTTATAGAATAAAAACGATCTTAAAATAGCAGTATTGGTCAATAAATTTAAGGATATTAATATTGATGAGCAACTACTAATATCATTAGAAATAGATACGGTAGAACTGAATGATTTTTGAGCTAGTTTAATTTAGCCCGATAAATTTATTCTGCCTAACTTACCTTGGTAATTGTAATAGATTTATTTTCTCAAAATAACTTAAAAGCTGAACTTACAAAGATAAAACAAGCAAAAACTTGGATAACTGAGATTTTAAATATTGACTAACAAGTCACTATTTCTTTAAATCAATTGCGAAAATACAACCAGTCAGATGTCTATCAATTAAAAGTAAAAAAGATAGTTACGTAGAATCGATGAATTTAAAAATTTATAATACCCAAACCCGTCGCCTCGAAACGTTTGTAACTCTTCAACCAGGAATAGTGACTATGTATTGCTGTGGCGTAACCGTATACGATTATTGCCATTTAGGTCATGCTCGTTCCTATATTAACTGGGATATGGTGCGTCGCTATCTGCAATGGCGGGGATATGAAGTAACCTACGTGCAGAATTTTACCGATATTGATGACAAGATTCTCAATCGCGCCCAACAGCAAGGGGTTTCAATGGCAGATATCTCGGAACGTTTTATCAAAGCTTACTTTGAAGATATTCGTCCTCTAAATGTCATGGATGCAGATGAATATCCCCGCGTTACTGAGAATATCCCTGGAATTCAACAATTAATTCAGATATTGCTCGATAAAAACTATGCTTATGCTGTAGATGGAGATGTTTACTTTCATCTGAAAGCTTTTGACGAATATGGAAAACTCTCTGGACGTAGCCAGTCAATGATGCAAGCTGGAGCTAGTGGTAGGGTAGCAGTTCAAGACGCTGAAACAATGAAAAAACATCCTTCAGATTTTGCCCTCTGGAAAAGTGCGAAACCAGAAGAACCTGCCTGGGACTCTCCTTGGGGTGAGGGTCGTCCTGGTTGGCATATTGAATGTTCTGCTATGGTGAGGGCGTTATTGGGAGAAACCATCGATATTCATGGCGGTGGAGGCGATCTGGTGTTCCCCCATCATGAAAATGAAATTGCCCAGTCGGAAGCTGCCAATGGTAAACCCCTGGCTAAATATTGGCTGCATAACGGCATGGTAACGGTGAATGGGGAAAAAATGTCTAAGTCTTTGGGGAACTTTACGACAATTCGTGAGTTATTAAATCGCCCCCTCGATCCAATGGTAATTCGGTTGTTCGTTTTACAGGCACATTACCGTAAGCCATTAGATTTTACTGAAGAGGCAATTAGTTCGGCAACAAATGGTTGGCAAACTCTACAGCAAGGTTTAATCTTTGGAGAAAAATATGGCGATAGATTAGGTTGGAAGAAAAACCAAAAACTCGACTCTACTGTCATAGAACAATTCCAAACAGCAATGGACGATGATTTTAATTCTCCTGGAGGATTAGCAGTTTTGTTTGAACTAGCTAAAAATCT
>JBCCNG010000098.1:0-9996 GCA_039025955.1 Cyanobacteria bacterium P01_C01_bin.72
GTTTGCTAGCTACTATCGTCGTCGCATTGATGTTTTGTGTGAAGAGATTCTTAAAAGCCTCGAACAAGATGATGAAAGAAGTCTCGATCGCGCCGAAGGGGATTTACAGGATACTCTCTATGAGCTAAACCGCGAAGTAAGACTGCAATATGACGATGATGATGATGATGACTTCTTAGGCGCAATTAAGAAAACCTTCCTTGGTGATGATGATGACGACTACATGATCGAAGATCGTTCCTATGATCCTCGTCGCACAGACTACTATGGCGGCGATCAATATGGTAGAGACCAATATGGTGGCGATCGCAGTGGCTACGGTTATCCTCCCAGTCGTCCTGCGGCTGGTTATGGTGGCAGTAACTATGGCAATGATAATTATGGCGGTTACGATACTCCTCGCCGTCCAAATTACAACGATAGTTATAACGATAATTACAACGACTATGACAGTCAACCTCGTCGCGCTGATAGTGGATACGGCGATCGCCCTACCAGAGGTTCTGCAAATCCCTCCCGTCGTCCTGGCTATGGCGAAGATTCCTATGGCAATGTAGATGCTTACCCACCTCGTCAAGAAGCACCCAGAAGAGGACGTGGCAGCCGTGATAATTATCCTCCCCAAGACCCCTATAATGATCCTTATAATGGTCGCAATTCTGCTCGCAAAGACACTTATAGTAATGATTGGGATGATGATGATGACGAATGGTTCTAAAGTCAGAGATTATCTGATGCCCTCTGGGTAGTCCTTTGTACCACTAGGACTGAGCCTGCACTGACCGTTGGTTAATCAGCCACTAACAACTAACGACTAACGACTAACAACTAAAATTAAAGATATGCCGGAAGTGCGTAACTATTATGAAATGCTGGGCGTGGGCAAAAACGCTTCTAGTAGTGAAATTAAAAAAGCTTATCGCACCTTAGCTATTAAGTATCATCCCGATCGCAATTTGGGCAATAAAGCTGCCGAAGAAAAGTTTAAGGATATTAACGAGGCTTACGAAATCCTCTCCGATCAAACTAGACGGGTGCAGTATGACCAGTCTTTAAATAGTAAACCTTTCGACAACGGCTTTTTTGGGCGTAGCAAAGCAGCGGGAACAAAAGGTGCTAACGCAACCCAGCGCACCCAGCGCAACCGTGATCCGCGCGATTTTCGTCCAGGAAGAAGAAAAATTGAACGGGAGGTAGGTACTCGCACTGTACGACGAGATATCGAAGCCAAGCTGACTCTTGGTTTAGACGAAGCCTATCGCGGCGGCAAAAGAAAGATCCGCCTAGAAGATGGCAGATCACTAGAAGTGGATATGCCAACAGGAATGGTTAACGGTAGACGAATTCGTTTAGCGGGGCAGGGGATTGAAGGTGGCGATCTTTATCTAAAAATTACTGTTGCCCGTCATCCCTTTTTTGATGTCCAGGGAGAAAATATCTATTGCCAGATTCCCGTAACGCCAACTGAGGCAATTTTGGGTAGTGCGATCGAAGTTCCTACTATCGATGGTTTAGTTAAGGTTAGCGTTCCCCACGGTGTGCGTTCGGGTCAGCGCTTACGTTTAGCTAACAAGGGCTATTTTAACAAGTCGGGCGATCGAGGTGATCAGCTAGTGGAAATCCAGATCGTTACCCCCAAAGAAATTAGCGCCGCCGAAAAAGAACTATATGAGCAATTAAAGGAATTAGAACAGTTTAATCCCCGCCAAAATATTATTAAAAGTCTTTAGCAATTTTTTGGTAATACGAATAAATTCTCGTAATGAGAATAGTTGATGCTGCTATTAATGATATCTAACTACTTTTTTTAGTTATTGATCCTAATTTGCTTTAAAAGATTAGGTGTTTCATTCTAATTGTTAACCCAGACAACTCCAATGTCAAACGATAAAGCATCTTCTCCATCAAATTTTTCTCTTATAGTTATTTCAAAATCGATGCGCGAGCTAATTATAGTCGTTCTAATTAATTTCCATACCATACAAGTTATTAGCTCGTAGTTAGGAGGTAGGAGGTAGCAGTAATAGTACGATACTTAAAATCAGATGGTTTCTATTTAGAATGACTATATTTAAAAAAAGGTCAGTTCTCAAATTGCCGACCTAATTACTGAGCAAACAAATGCTTTTGATCATGCCTATATCGAGTCCATTGCGGTTATTCCACGCGAAAGATTTTTGCAAATTGATATCGAGGTTGCTGCTGCCTTAGACTCGATTTCTCAGGCAGATATTGATTATGTCAGACAACTGCTTACCAGACATATCGACAAACCAATTGATTTACGAGTGGAAGTTACTCCCATCCGAGTAATTAGATCCTCCCAGGAAGAAACCGCTGTTAACAAGTAAACTTGCTGATCTAATAGTTCTTAGTCATTAGTTTTTAGTTTATCTTCAGTAATAACGTAGATCTTTAACTTGTCACGAATGATAAATGAGTAAAACCCTGATTATATTTAGCCGCTATCCTGAACCTGGCAAGACAAAAACGCGGATGATTCCCGCTTTGGGAGCAGCTGGTGCAGCGGAGTTACAGCGAGGGATGACGGAGCATACTTTGAAAACAGCGATCGCCTTATCCGCTTCTGTTCAAGTTGAGACTGAGGTGCATTTTGCTGGAGGCAATCTGGAGTTGATGCAGCAATGGTTAGGGCAAGATGTTGTACATGTGCCTCAGACTGGGGGAGATTTGGGGGCAAAAATGTGCTCGGCTTTTGCCCGTGCTTTTGCATCGGGTAGTCAGCAAGTGGTCATTATCGGTATTGACTGTCCCGATATCGATTGTCAAATACTAACTCAGGCTTTTGAGTCTTTAGAAGCAGGAGATTTGGTTTTAGGAGTAGCCGAAGATGGTGGCTATTATTTAATTGGTTTAAACCGACCTATTGAAGCGCTTTTTGAGGGAGTTAGCTGGGGAACAGAACAGGTGTTAAACCAGACGCAAGCTATTGCCGAACGGCTGCAACTCAAGATAGATTATTTAACTCCGTTAGCCGATGTTGATCGCCCTGAAGATCTGCGGATTTGGCAAAAATATGCTCAACCCTAACTAAATATGAGCTATGAGCTATATTCAGAGCCTAATGACTTCTGGAAATCTAGTAAATAGCTGGTAAACGCGATAACAAAGAAAAAATGCCAAACGCCAGTAACAAACCGCCACTGACAGGATTAATCCAGCTTGACCAACGACGCAACTCTAAAATCTTCTTGATCGAGGCAGTAAACGTTCCCGCAATCACCAAAGGCATTACATAGCCAATGGCATAAGCAATCAACAACCCTGCACCCAAAAGCAAATTCTGGGTTGTGGCTACCCAAGTAAGTAAAGTAGCTAATACAGGGGTACTGCAAGGTGAAGCAATCAAGCCAAAAGTTAAGCCAATTAAATACGATCGCAGTCCACGGGGTAAGTCATCGCTAATCCAGTCTGTTGCCCCCAATGAGGGAAAACGGAAGGAAACAATTTCTAGCAGATTGAGTCCCATGGCGATCGCCACTAAGCTAACAATGATCGGTAAACCTACGCCGACCTGTCCGTATATTTTGCCAATGCTGGTAGCGATAATGC
This sequence comes from Cyanobacteria bacterium P01_C01_bin.72, assembly GCA_039025955.1. Lineage (GTDB taxonomy): Bacteria > Cyanobacteriota > Cyanobacteriia > Cyanobacteriales > Xenococcaceae > Waterburya. Next base: position 3,574 of record JBCCNG010000098.1, read on the forward strand.
CTAACATGGCTAGGGTTGTCGCCAAACCCAGGGCAAACCAGCTAGACTGTATCGCCGCCTGTAACCGTCCTTCTGATTCGTAGCCGCCAATATAGCCCACGGTGATGGGTAACATAGAAAGCATACAGGGAGTAAGACTGGTAACAAGTCCTGCTAAGAAAATAATGCCAATACTGACCAAGCTAAGATGATCCAATTGAGTTGCAACCAGGCGATCAGCAAATTGTTCCAGTAAGTATAGTTGTGTCTGTAAAAATTCCAGCATTAAAATCAATTAATTATTGGTTTAATTATGAGCAAGTTCAGCCTTAAGCTATTTTCATCATAATTTTTATCAATATATCTAATTGTCGCTAATTTCTGTCCCCAGGAAGATTAATATTAGCTGATGTGCTATCAAGGTTAAATTATTAGCTTGAGGAATTACAGACCAACATGTTCAATAAAGATACATTTTTCTTAATTTTACTGGTGTTTATTCCCGTTTCCATTGCAGCACACTTTCTGGAATGGGGAGAAACGATTGTCTTTGTTACCGCTGCTTTAGGTATTGTGCCTCTGGCTTCTTATATGGGTACGGCTACCGAGGAAATTGCCGTAGTTACAGGTCCCAATATTGGCGGCTTGCTGAACGCGACTTTTGGCAACGCCACAGAATTGATTTTGGCTTTTATTGCCCTCAAAGCTGGCTTAGTTGGGGTCGTTAAGGCAACAATTACAGGCTCAATTGTCAGTAACCTCTTGCTGGTGATGGGGTTTTCGATGCTGCTAGGTGGTTTAAAGTTCAAAGAACAAAAGTTTCAGCCGACAGTAGCTAGACTCAATGCTTCCTCGATGAACCTGGCTGTAATTGCCCTACTGCTGCCAACGGCGGTGCAGTATACTTCTACGGGGATTGAGGAACAAACTTTGCAGAATTTATCTGTAGCGGTAGCGGGTATTTTGATTTTAGTTTATGGTCTTACTCTGCTTTTCTCGATGAAAACCCATGCTTATTTATGTGATGTAGGCGAGGCAGATCTCGAAGAGGAGGGAGAGGAAAAAGAGGTCAATTTGTTCTTCTGGATCTTTATCTTGCTGGTGGTAACTTTAGCAGTAGCCGTCGAATCAGAATTACTCGTAGATTCTTTAGAAGCAGCCACTTCTGAATTGGGTTTAAGCCGCTTATTCACAGGTGTGATCCTGCTACCAATTATTGGTAACGCCGCCGAACATGCCACAGCAGTTACCGTAGCTATGAAAGATAAAATGGATCTTTCCGTATCCGTGGCAGTTGGCTCGAGTATGCAAATTGCTTTATTTGTTGCCCCTGTATTAGTGATTGCGGGCTGGATTATCGGTCAACCGATGGATCTTAACTTTAATCCCTTTGAATTGGTGTCAGTAACCGTAGCGGTATTGATCGCTAACTCCATTAGTTCTGATGGTGAGTCCAACTGGCTAGAAGGTAGTTTACTGCTGGCTACTTATGCCGTAGTAGCAATCGCTTTCTTTTTCCATCCCGTAGTCGAAGGCATTATTTAGCTAGATTAATTGGCTAGATTAATCTAGCCAGATTACAGTCCAGAATATTTGAAATATTTTACGCATACAAATCGGCAACATCCCTGCCATAACCGTTGTATGTCAGCGTTTCTTTAATCTTCCAAGATACACCAGGTCCATTGCTAATAAACTTCTCTGTAGCTTGCGACCAACGAGGATGGGGAACTGTGGGATTAACGTTTGCCTCAAACTTGTATTCGTTAGAGTCCAGGGTATTCCAATAGGTTGCAGGCTGTTCGGCTAAAAACTCAATCTTGACGATGGATTTTGCTCCCTTAAAGCCATATTTCCAGGGTATTACCATCCGTATCGGTGCGCCATGCTGTTTGGGTAGGTCGTGACCAAAAATCCCCGTAGCGAAGAAAGCCAGATCATTAGCCATTTCTTCGATCCGCAAGCCTTCTGTATAGGGCCAAGGTAGTGAACCTATGTGGAAACCTGGCCCTTTTGTAATTTCAGGGTCGTAGAAGGAAGTAAAGCTAACAAACTTAGCTTTGGCGGTAGGTTCGACATCAGCTAACAAAGCCTTCATGGGAAAACCAATCCAGGGCAATACCATTGACCAGGCTTCAACACAGCGAAAACGATATACTCTCTCTTCCTGGGAGAATTTTCGTTTGAGATCGTCAAGATCGTAGGTCTGGGGATTATTAACTAGTCCTCCAACTTCTACTTTCCAATTTTCCGTTGGGAGCTTTTGAGCATCGAGCCAAATCCGTTTCGTGCCGCCAAATTCATAGAAATTGTTGTACTGCGCTGCTACTTTCTCGTCAGTGATAGGTCGGTCTACTTGCTGAAAATTAGGATTTTTGGTGAAGTCTATTTTCGGTAAGTCAATACTTTTTTCCAATTCCGTAGCCGAAGCAGATTTGCCAATCCCTGATGTACTATTCTGACATCCAGCCAGAGGCAGCAGGCTTGCGCCAATACCCGCACCAATCAAAGTTTTGATGAAGCTACGGCGGTTATAGTAGAGTCTGGGAGAAGTAATCTGGTTTTCTGAGATTTCCCACGCTTGAGGAATACGGATCAAAGTCATTAGAGATTAAAAATAAATGGTTTAGATAGTCGGTAAGCCTCATCAGCCATTTTAATTGTAAACAAATATTATGCGTATCTCATGATCGGTTGAAATTGTTTAACTGGCTCTAAATGAAGTTACGTGAAAAGTTACTAGAAGACTACTTTAATTTATCTCGCCACAAGTGGTAGATGCTTAAAAATGTCTTAACGTTGATACGTGATGCTTTGTTTGTGACAATAAAGAGATCAGTAAATACTGGACAAGATGGGGGGAGATTTTGTTAATCTTAGAGACGCTGTATTTTAATTAATTACTTAGCTACTGGGCATGAGAACAAATTACTGTGGCGAACTGCGAGCCGAACATATAGATCAAACTGTTACTATTTTTGGCTGGGTTGATCGTCGTCGCGATCATGGAGGAGTTATCTTTATCGACTTACGCGATCGCACTGGAACAGTACAAATTGTAAGCGATCCCCAGCGAACTCCCCAATCATATAATGATGCAGAATCTTTACGTAGTGAATATGTAGTTAAGGCGGTTGGTCGAGTTAGTCAGCGTCCTGCTGAATCTCTCAACGATAATTTGCCGACAGGACAGGTGGAGATTTACGCGGAATCAATTGAGGTTCTCAATGCAGTCAGTAAACAGCTTCCTTTTCAGGTTTCGACGGCGGATACAGAAATTGTTGGTGAAAAGCTACGCCTCAAGCATCGTTATCTAGACTTGAGACGGACTCGCATGGCAAAAAATCTCCAGCTACGTCATCAGGTAGTTAAGACAATGCGGCGTTATTTGGAAGATGAGCATAGTTTTATTGAGGTGGAAACACCGATTTTGACTCGCTCTACCCCTGAAGGAGCAAGAGACTATCTCGTGCCTTCGAGAGTTAATCCAGGGGATTGGTATGCTCTACCCCAGTCGCCTCAGTTATTTAAGCAGCTCTTAATGGTATCGGGTTGCGATCGCTATTATCAAATTGCCCGCTGTTTCCGTGATGAGGATTTACGGGCAGATCGTCAGCCTGAGTTTACTCAGCTTGACCTGGAAATGAGTTTTCTCTCTCAAGATGAGATTATCGAGCTTAATGAAGGGTTAATCAGCCGCATTTTTCAAGCAGTTAAAGGTATTGAGCTGGAGACTCCTTTTCCTCGTATTACCTATGCCGACGCTATGGCGCGTTACGGTACAGATCGTCCTGATACTCGCTTTGAGCTGGAATTGGTTGATGTCTCGGATATTGTCCAGGATTCAGGGTTTAAGGTCTTTTCTGGGGCAGTTAAAAGCGGTGGACAGGTTAAGGTATTGCCCATCCCTGGGGGAAATGATGCTATTTCTAACGTGCGGATCAAGCCCAAGGGAGATATCTTTAACGAGGCTGTAACCGCTGGGGCAAAAGGTATTGCCTACATCAGAGTCCGAGAGAATAATGAAATTGATACGATTGGCGCAATCAAAGATAATCTGACAGAAGAACAGAAACAAGAATTACTCATCCGCACGGGCGCAAAACCGGGACACCTCCTGCTGTTTGGGGCTGGTGATACCGCCACTGTTAATAAATCTCTAGATCGTCTGAGATTGTTTATTGCTCAGGAAATGGGTTTAATTAATAACGACCAGGTTAATTTATTATGGGTAACAGAATTTCCCATGTTTGAATGGAATGCCGATGAGAAACGCTACGAAGCACTCCACCATCCCTTTACTGCCCCCTATCCCGAAGATCGCTCTGATCTAACTACTGCTAGGGCTCAAGCCTATGATCTGGTATACAACGGCATCGAAATCGGTGGTGGCAGCCTGAGAATCTATCAAAAAGAACTCCAGGCAGAAGTATTCCAGGCAATCGGTTTATCGGCAGCAGAAGCGGATAATAAATTTGGCTTTTTGCTGGAAGCTTTTGAATACGGTACGCCACCCCATGGTGGTATTGCCTTTGGTTTGGATCGTTTAGTGATGCTGTTGGCAGGTGAAGAATCGATTCGAGATGTGATTGCCTTCCCCAAAACTCAACAGGCTAGCTGTCCTCTAACCAATGCTCCCGCCGCAGTCGATCCCAAGCAGCTTAAAGAGCTAGAAATTGCTTCAACTTACAAACCCAAAAAAGATTAACGATTAACCTCTTGCATGATTTCAGCCTCGATAATTTTAGATTTACCCAAAGCAAATGCCTCAATCGAAACTTAATGGCTTATTCATAGTCTGGAAAAAATATCAGAGAAGACCAGAAGTATTGGCATCTCTCTTACAATGCAAACTAAAGTTTTTGCCGCACCTTTTCCGCAGTAAGTACTTGCGACCTCTAGACTATCTGTTCAAGTTGTTAGTCAATCTCAAAGATATCCTACGCCAAAAACCTGATTTTGCGATCGCCCAATGTCCCCCCACCTTCAGCGCCCTACCCGCATTAATTACCAAAACCCCCTACATTATTGATGCTCACAACCCGCTGTTTCAGGTGAAAATGTGGCAAACCCTACCACTTTCACAAACTATCCTCAGTAACGCCCTGGGCATCATTGTTCATAATGCGGAAATGTTTCAGCTTGTCCAGAGAATGTATCCCAAAGCCCCTCTGTTTACAATTTCCGATCCGATTCAGGCGATTGTACCACCGATACCGCAACAGCGCTTGCCCAGACAGATTTTGGTAATCGCCTCTTTTGACCCCTGGGACGAGCCTGTAGCATTGCTGATCAAAACGATGCAGCAGCTAGCGGAATATGATTTTGTGATTACTGCCGATCCCAATAAACTTGATGCCGCTACCGCCGCCAGTCTACAGCAGCTTAAAAATGTCAAGCTGACAGGATTTTTGGCAACCCCAGATTATCATCAGGTATTGTGTTCTAGCCTCTGTGCTTTGGTTTTAACTACCAGTGATGCGACTCAACCTAGTGGTGCTTGTGAAGCATTATCTTCTAATACTCAACTGATAATTAGCCGAACTTCGCTAACTCAAAAACTATTCGGAGAATGGGCCGTTTTGGTGGAAAATGATGCTGCGGATATTGCTCAAGCCGTCCGTAGTCTCTCGGTACAAGAATTAGACCTGGCGGATTACCGTCAGCGGTGGAATACATCTCTAGAGCGGGAAATTTCGCGACTGCTGCAATTTATTGCTCGCTCTAATTCAAAGAAGAAAAAAAAGTAATTTAACCTTAACGTTTTGGGGCATCGGCAAATGCTTGAGCGATCGCACTCCAGGCTAATTTGCGGTTGAGCTGCTCATCGTAGGGCAGGGGTCTGACGGCAGTGCCATCTTCACGGGGGGCAAACCAGGATAACCAAGTATAGCGATCGCTCAATCCCCAGGTAACTACAGTATCAACGGCAGGTTCATCCAATACAACGGAGAGAAAATTATAGTATGCTTCGGCAACCAGACGATCTCTGGTAGGAAGGTCGAGATTTGTAGGCAGCCAATTGTCTGCTACGTCCAATTCCGTCACTTGAATCTTCAGACCAAGAGCGGCTACATCAGCCAGAAACTGACGGTATTTGGCGGCATTGAACTGGTGGTTGAGGCTAGCGTTTAAGTGTCCTTGAATGCCTAAAGCATGGACTGGTGTCCCCTGTGCTTTGAGGCGCTCTAGCATTTTTAAGAGAGCAAGTCTTTTTTTTGCATCTCTGGGGTTATCGTACTCCAGCCCAAAATCGTTATAAATTAGTGTCGTCTGGGGGGCAACCGCCGCTGCCGCCTCAAAAGCTAGCTCCACAAAGTCTGTACCCAAAATATGTAGCCAAGTGGGGTAGTTATCTCCCTTCATCGAATCGCTGACCTGAGTATCGCGAAACCCATCATCTCTGCCATCGTCAGGGTTAAGCACCTCATTAACCACGCTCCA
>JBCCNG010000099.1:0-9971 GCA_039025955.1 Cyanobacteria bacterium P01_C01_bin.72
CGGCAAATAATGTAATGTTAGAAGTTTATTTTGGTTTGAGACCACTTGTGAAGTGGTTTGAATTTTATGTAAACTGTAAATTGAAATAAAAAAAATGATGATAATATAAGTAATATTTTTTCACTAGTTATAATAGGATTACTTGGCTCTGTTTTATTTAATGTTTTGCCGATTTTTCCATCTCTTAACTTCAAACAAACAATTAATATTACTGAGCTATTCTGGGGGGTCACAATTGTCTTGGCTATTATAGAAAGAAGTATTGAATTGTTTATTACTGCTTGGCGGAATCCTCGCAAAGTAGAATTAGAACAAGATATTGCAATTTATAAAGAACAAATTATTCAATCTTTATCTGAAGAAGAAAGGCAAAAAAATGAAGCCAATAAAACACAAATAGATCAAATAGAGAATGAAATAAGTAATAAAGAAAAAAGTATTGAGACTAATAAAAAAACTATCAAGACTAAACTAGAAGATCGTCAAGAAATAAGAAAGATAATAAATAACCTTGCTGATGATGAACAGAATCGTCTAGATAAAGAAGAAAAAGAATTAGAATCAGCTAAAATTCAAGCTGTAATCGATACGTTGCAACAAGAAATTGAAGTATGGACAAGAGACATCGAGAACTTAGAAAATAATACCCTAAGAGAATTAAACGATACGAGTTTAGGTTTACTACTTGCTAATCGAATTTTAGATCGGAATTCACCTACGTCTAAACTAGATGAAAATAGAAGAAAACTACAAAATCATAAAAAAGTAACAGCTAGATACGCTCTTGGTTTGGGTCTTTTATTCGGGCTTTTAGCCAGTGTGGCGAGGATTCGTATTCTGGAACCGTTATTTGATCTTGACAGTTTAAGAAATGCAAGGGACTTGGAGCGACAACTCCAAATTTTTCAAAAATTTGACTTGATGATTTCAGCATTAGGAATTGCGGGTGGTACAAAATTATTTCATGGACTGCCTAGCTTGATTTCTGAAACACTGTCATCTACCAGTTCTCAAATCAAAGCAGCAGCGACCAAACAAACCACCAACTAGTGAACCTTAACAGTATGTTTTCACGCATCTAATTTGATTGTTCTTGCTGACGGGGTGATTAGGTGATGAGGAGACTGGGAGAGAGTCTAACTGTTTTTTGCACAATTTTAAAATATGCAGTTTAAATGACTAACAGCTTATCCTGATTGAAGCTAGCTGTCAGGAGTGAGTATCTAAAGGTGAATCTTGGTAAGCTGTGATGTACCTAATTTTCAGACGTGTTCGGACTTGCACCTGAAATTTCACTTGCTTTTATTTCTCTCGATCACAATATTTTAGTTTTGCACTTCCTTCCTTAATTCAGCAACGCCAAAAACTAGTAAATTGGAACAACGTTGATTTACATTAAGCATATTATGCAGATAGCAATTGTGGGCGCAGGCCCAACAGGTATGGTGCTAGCACTGATGTTGCTCAGAAATGGCATAAAAGTTAAGTTAATCGAGGCATCTCGTGACTTTAGGCGGCAGTTTCGCGGAGAGGGGTTAATGCCCAGCGGGTTGGATGCCTTAGAGCAAATGGACTTGCTCAAGCTATTGCCTCAGCTTCCTCATCAGACTATTGATGCTTGGGATTTTGTCTTATCTCAGCGCCGCTTATTTAAAGTAACAGAACCAATTGAAAATAAGGGTAGACATTGCACCACAGTATCCCAGCCTCATCTTTTAGAAGCAATTATCCAGGAGGCAAAGACTTATTCTCAGTTGGAATTTATCTCAGGAGAAGCAGTACGGGATATTTTAAGGACAGATAACCGTGTTAGTGGCGTTAAACTCAGTTCAGGCAGAGAAATTGCGGCTGATTTAGTAATTGCGGCGGATGGACGTAATTCTCTGATGCGGAAAAAGGCGGGAATTAATCTAATTAAGCTACAAAACAGGATCGATATTCTCTGGTTTAAGCTGGATTCAGGCGCTTTTTTAGAAACGGAAAATGTCTTTTACTCAATCATCCAGGGAAAAGATGCTTTTGGTCTGTTTCGCTCCTCTTCAGGACAATTTCATCTCGGTTGGGGACTACATGCAGATGATAATTATGATTGGAAAAAAGTTAACTGGGCAGATAAGCTAGCGGCAACATCTCCTCCCTGGTTGGCAGAACACATCCTGCAACATCAGGCTAGTTTGACTCCTCCCATGCTGCTATCTGTAATAGTTGGTAGATGCGATCGCTGGTGGATACCAGGACTTTTGCTCTTGGGGGATGCGGTTCATCCTATGTCACCAATTCGCGCTCAGGGCATCAATATGGCATTTCGAGATGCGATCGTGGCGGCAAACCACCTTGTACCTATTCTGCGAAATACAGAAGCTAATTTAAGCCAAATAGATCGGGTATTATCACTAATCCAACAAGAACGCGAACCAGAAATAAAGCGAATACAGCAGCTACAGGCACAGGAAATGGGTCAAGCAGAATTGCTTCATGGCAGTGCTTTTATTCGTTGGGGTGCAAAAACCTTTGCCCCAATCATTCGTCCTGGAATTAGATATTCTTGGCTACGCCGACAAAAGCAAATGCGCCAGGGAGTTACGAAGGTTACTTTGCAGGTTTAGTCTTAGGTTTGAGTAATAAGTAATAAGTAAGGAGTAAAAAGTTGCTTTGGTGGATTATTGTTTGCTCATAGCGTATTTAATCCGCGCAATGACCGCTGTTTCTGGTTCACTATCAAGTAACTCTTGCCAGCGATCGCTGATCTGCCCTAGAAGTTGAGGCTGACTTTGGGCTAGGGTTTTACTCAACGCCTCTAAACCAACAATCGCCCCATAGCGCACTACCCATTCGCCATCTTCTGTCGCTAGTAGCAGAGTCTTTAAAACTGCCTGCTGTGCCGTGGCAATCTCTTCTGAAGGCAGTTTTGACCACATGATGCTGCCTAAACCCTTGACAGCTGACCGACGTACACTCTGAGAGAAATCTGAAACCGCTGCTTCTAATAGTAAATCTAGTGCCGCAGGATCGCCGATGCCCGCAAACACTCTAGTTGCCCAGGCTCTAGCACCATAGTTATAATCATCAAGATTATCCAGGAGATAAGGTACAACAGGTTCACCAATCTGAATCAAACCATCTACTGCCGCCACAGCCGCTCCTGGATTGTTAAAGCCTAGTACCTCTACTAGAGTTGGAATAGCAGCGCGATCGCCCACTGCTGCTAAGTCTTCGACAGTTTTTAACAGTAAGTCGGCAGAGTCGGCTTGATTTACGGCGGTGATTAATTGTTGAACATTAGACATTGAACATTAAGCATTGAATATTGAGCATTGAATATTGAGCATTGAACATTGAACAATAACAGCATAATTGAAAGACGATTCTACTGTGGTGCTAACTCTTAACTCAACTGGGCAAATTTTGTTTAATCCACTGTCTAAAGCTTCTGATTGCCCGACTGCGCCCTTCTATCTGGGCTTGTTTGGTATGACGCTCAATTAGCTCGATGATAGGTAGAGCGGGAAAATGAGGACTAGACTGGGATTCGATGTATTGTCGATCTTGGAGAAAATAAATTTTTAGTCCTTGACGACTATAACGCCAAAGTTCGGGAACTCTCAGCAGCAGGTAGTTATCAAACTTGGTACGGTTGGTAATGTCGATTTCAATCGCTAAATCTGGTGGCGGATCAACGGTCAAATCGAGTCTGTCTTTACCGATCACCGCCTGATGATTTTGAATGTAGAAAGCGGTCAGACCCCGCGTCGACGAAAGGCACAAGGGAATGCTGACCAAGACACAGGCATCTGCCTCTAAAGCCTGATTCATTTGTGGGCTTTTAAAAGTAGTGGAAGCCAATGATTCAAAATCTGTCTCTTGATGATCCAATAGTATCTTAACCAGATCACCAATAACTTCTTTATGCTTTTCATGCTCTGGTAAAGGAACCATAATCTCTAAAGCGCCATTACTATAAGCAATTCTCGAACCACGATGCTCTCCCAAATCCGACAATATTTCTTCAAAATCTGACCAGCTAATATCTTGCAACAATAGCTGTTGCCCTGGCTTGACGACAATCTGTTCTAAAGCTACCTGCATGAGTTTAATCGTAATAACATGTCTGGTGTGAATTGAGATCGCCCGAGAAGATTCTACTTTAAAGTAAGGAATCCATTAGCTTCATGATCTTCATATTCTCGGCAGATATTTCTGCCCCGTGATCACCTAAATCGATTTCTAAGAGTCCCTTAAGGGCAATTAGCTTCATACTATTTTCGGCTAAAGTATCGGCGATCGCCTGACCTGCCTTGAGATATCCTACTGCCCCTAAATCCATCAATGCGGAGCGTCTTAGCTGTAGATCGTCCCCTGATAGTGCCTGGACTAATATCTCACCATACTGCTCTTGTTTGGTGAGTTGATACATTGCCCTCGCCGCAGCATACCTGACTTTGGCGGTTGGATGCTGAATAAAAGGCTCTATGGCACTAATTGCATCTGTTGCCCCCAACGTACCTAAAGCTTCGATTATCGCCTCGTAAGGCTGCACTAAATGAGGCTTACCTGGCACTCTCGTTGCCGCTGCCACTCCACCAGCTAATAATCTAATCAAAGCATTGACGCAGCGCTGATCCTCTAACATCTCTAAAGCTTGAGCCGCCGCTTCCCGCACGTAGTAATCGGGAAACTCTAAACAGCGGGTTAAAGGTTCAACTGCCCGTTTATCTTCTAGTTTTCCTAAAGCTCTGGCTGCATTGCGTCGTAGTGGGTATCCTCCATCAGGAGCGCGATCCTGTTCGTCTTCTAAAGCGACTAGCAAAGCGGCGATCGCCTGTTCTTCTTTGACCCGAAACTTACCCAGCCACCAAGCAGCATAGTATCGCGCCCCCAAGTCTTCTTTCTGATTAAGATTGGCGATCGCTTGTTCTACCGTTAACTGCTCGGCTTCATTCTGAGAAGCTGTATTCTCTGACACTTCCATCATCTCTAATGCTTCATCCTAACAAACACGACAATACTCAGAAAAGTAAACAAATACTAGCTCTGCGCTGGCATTCGCATACTCCTCTGAGTATCGGTGACGATTCAAATGCTTTGAACCTAATTTACTTTATCTGTAACTCCTTGACAGATAAGTTTGACCCCAAGAGGTCTGCCTCGCTAAACAATCTTAGCTTAGAGCATTGATTGCATAGTCAAGATAGTTGTTAGCTTCAGTTGCAGGCTGACCACTTAAGCCATGGTTGCTCTTGATATATTTTAGAGCTTCGATGTACCAGCTAGGAGAAAGTTCGTAAGCACGGTTAATTTCATCCAAACCAGCCACCAGGTACTCATCCATAGGACCAGTTCCACCAGAAACTAGGCAATAAGTTACCATTCTGAGGTAGTAACCAATGTCACGGGAACATTTTGCTTTACCAGTAGGCGTAGAAGCATACTGAGGGCCAGGAGTGCTAGTGGTGTAGGGGAACTTAGCATATACTGCGTTAGCTGCACCATCGATTAAGCCTTGGGAATTGCTAGTCAAAGCTTTTGCTGCTTCAAGGGCTGCACTGGCACGTTGGAAACGACCAAAAGCAGTTTGAATTTCAGTATTGGTCAAAAAACGACCCTGGGAATCAGCAGAGGATACTGCTTCAGTTAAAGGAGTTTTCATGAGTTTTAATGTTTCTCTTGTTTTACTAACTTTTTTCTTAACAACCAGAGGTTGATTTGCGCTGTCTTTAAGAGCAGTTGCTCTACTTGAACTAGCCTACTGAAGCAGCAGCACGGTCGAAGTAGCCAGCGATTTCAGAAGAAATAGCACTACAGTCACCAGGAGTGATGCCGTTGGTATCGTTAACAATTGCCAATGCAGCTTCTTTCATTTTTTGCACCCCTACAGCTACGGAAGCACCAGGAGTACCCAAAGCTAGGTAAGTTTCACGCAGTCCGTTTAAACAACGATCCTCTAATACACTGGCGTCACCAGTGAAGATAGCGTAAGTGATATAGCGCAGGATGATTTCCATATCGCGCAAGCAAGCAGCATTACGACGGCTAGTGTAAGCATTTCCGCCAGGAGCGATTAATTGAGGCTGCTCGGCAAACAAAGAACGAGCCGCGTTAGTAACAATCGCTGATGCGTTACCAGTAATACGGTTAACGGAATCCATACGCTTGTTGCTAGCTGCAACCATAGCGCTTAAAGCATCCAACTGGCTGCTGGATAGAAACTCGCCACGGGCATCAGCCTGAGACACGACTCTAGTAAATGCGTCGAACATTATAAATGATCTCCTACTCGATTTAAATTTGGTTTAGTTGAACTTCAAAAAGGAATCTTAACTTTAAAACAACTTTCAGCTATCAGCGCTCGCTAAATTGCTAAAAGGGGTTGATTATCGAAGGTGCTAAGTTACTATTTTCTAGGCACTTAGTTAGAGTTTCTTAAGTTACCCAACAAAACTTTACACACCTAAGAAAAAACCGTAAAAGAATATAGATTTACGGCGACCATCTAAGGCATTTGGCAGAGTTTGAAGTATTCAACCCGTACCATGCGATCGCCACCCTGATGTTATCATCATGGATTCTAAGTTCCGCAATGTGTTACATCACCTTTTGGCTTCGCCTACATGCATTAGTCCCTCAGATAACTTTTATACAACGACAATGAACCAATGTTTATTACGTCTTGTTAAATTTTCCAGGTTTTACTAACTGTACTTAGCAGAAATTTGCATTTGCTAAACTACTCAGTTCAGTAGAGTTCCTTGCATATTTTGTTGGCTTGGTCTGCCGACTAAAAATGACCTTGCATCCTTAGATCCTAACCAGACAAGCTCCCACCAACTATTGCAGGACAGAAAAATAATGTCCCAACAAGATAAATATTTATAAGAAACAGGATTTGCTATTCTTTATTATCTTATCTGTTTGTAATCCAAAGCAACAGACTGTTACTTTTGTCAACATTTGCCAGAACGCTTGCTATCTTGGTCTGGTCTGTGATCTACTTTGTCTAAACCGCAGTCAAACTTCGTTCTAAATCAAAAAGAAAGCCATGAATATATTCTTCTGTCCACTCAGAACCGTATAAACGAGTTAGCATTCCCCGAGCGGGATCTTTTTTCGCTCGATAGTCGGCGTAGCTTTTATGCGCCTGGAAGATAGTAGCTAACTGCTCATCATCAGTGATGGCTTCGGCTTGCTCAACAAAATCTATGTAGGCGGTTAAATAGTCGCTAAAAGCCTGAAAAACTTTTGTTTCCACTACTTCTGTTGCTTTAGGGCGAGTCCAGAGAAAAGCAGGAGAAAAATACTGCTGTGCTTCTTCAGGAAAATCGCCGCCCCAGGGTAAGTCTTTTTGGTACTCATGGAACATAGACATAATAGGCTGACTGTATTTAGCTTGATAAGCTGTATTTTGGCTAAATAGGGGCTGCATATCGATCGCAATTAAATGTCCTCCAGGCAAAGTAACTAGATCTGCACCAAAAAAAGGTAAATCGTAGTTCAGCTGGGGAAAAATCACGAAGTTGAGTACCTGGAGGGAGTTTCCTCCTTGGACGTGAGCCGCCCGAATCTGCCTGAGCTTATCTGACTGAAAGCCATAGCTAGTAGTCAAGACAGGCGCTTGCTTTTTACCTTTACCCATTACTCCTGCTTTTTGCTCAAAGCCTTCAGGAATTGGATAAGCAGTTAAACTTAGCCTCGATTGTAAAGTGGAGATCGCGTGATCAATAAAGGGCTGATATAAAGTCATTTTATTTAAGCTCTAAGCTTTAAGCTCTGAGCTTGTAAATATTTGAGGTTTTTAGTTTATTGCTCACTATTTGCAGGCGGAGGAGACAGCTAGAGGAGTGGCATCTTCAAAGAGAAACTCATAGAGGAATTTTTCCGACCACTGAGAGCCAAAATAGCTGCTAAATAAGCCATGAGCAGGATCTCGCTCGGCACTATACTGATCGTAATGCTTTTGAGCGATCGCAATCCGTTCAATCTCTTCTGGGCTAGTTAAAGGCTGGGCATTAGCAACCATTTGCCAATAAAGCTCTAGATATTCTTGGAAAGCGGGAAATAGACTGTTGACGACGGTTGCCGAATCTAGCTTAGCAAAGAGTAAATATTTAGAGAAATACTGATTAGCATCGTAGAATCTCATTTCCAAATCCTGCGCTAGTTCACTATACTTATCTCGAATTCCTTTCATCGGCTCGATGTATTTCTCCGTGTATTCGCGATCACGAAATAGCGGTTGGAAGTCCATGACCACCAGAATTTTTTTCTTGCCAAAAGAGAGAAAATCTACACCCAATAAGGGAATATCGTAGTGATGGGTTGGATAGATGACGCTATTAAAAACCTGGGCTGTTTCCCCTGCATCAATATAGGAATAACGTATTTTTCTCAAATGTTCAGCTTGGTAGCACCAACTTTGAATTGTGGCAGGATTTCTGCCTCTGACACTGACGTTAGACTCCAATCCTGCGGGGATGGGGCGGCTACTTAAATCGAAGCGTTTAAAAAGTTCTTCTTCTAAATATTCTTTAAAGGGCGCGAACATACAATTATTGCTATATACAGTAAGGCTTATAGCTAGAATATATAAGCAACATGGCGATCGTCTCTTTTTCTGTGTACAAAGCAACAAAGCTTTACGAAATTAATGTCAGTTTGCGTGGGAGAAAATTTATTTTTCTTTAATCACCAGCATTTGGTTCGCACCAGGCTGTAGTTCGTAATTCACTGGTTCAATTGCCACGAGGTAGCCCAAGCGCTCAAACTGCTCCATCACATCTTTTAAATAGGGGGAAGTCTCCTGCATCAAGGTGAGTAAAGGAAATATTCGCACTTCTTGACTCACTCGTAGCATTTCTTGGATTGCTGCTAGATGGAAATGGCGATCGCATTGCTCGGAATATAAAAATAAGAAATGAGAACATAATGCCAAATCATAACTATTGTCAGCAAAATCTAAGCTAGGTAATTCCTGAGCCAGATATCGATGCTTGTTTTGCTCCTGTTGATAATCCTCTAAGAAAAGTTCTAAGGCTCTAACTCTAGCAGCCCTTAAGTCTTGAGGGTTTTGGTGATAACTCCACACCCAATTATCAGGGGTCGCAATAATCTGATTGATAATGTTGTCCACCACAGCATCAAATCTCTGCCTTATTTCTGCGCCATTAATAGGGATTGCAGCATTCTCAGAGAATCTGAATCAAGCCTTGTAATTACTTTTTCGATTGAGACATCAATTTTGAGATCGGGAAGGGAAATAGTTGGTAACATAAGCAACGTAAGTAGATCGACTATTGCACTCTTAAATCTTCCCATCATGACTGACTTCCTAAGCCATCTCAATCCCTCACAGCGCCTTGCTGTAGAGCATTACTGCGGTCCTATGCTGGTGGTTGCAGGAGCAGGATCGGGTAAGACTAGAGCCTTGACCTATCGTATTGCTAACTTGATCCGTAATCGTGGTGTTGATCCAGAGCATATTTTGGCTGTTACCTTCACTAACAAAGCAGCGCGGGAAATGCGGGAGCGAATTGAGTATATTTTTGCCACAGAGTTGGCACTGGAGCAACACGGACAAAGGCTAGAATTTCTAACGGAATATGAGCAAAAGGCACTAAAATCAAAGGTTTACAAACGGACGACTAAGAAGCTGTGGATCGGCACTTTTCACAGTCTGTTTGCCAGGCTACTGCGCTTCGATATTAATAAGTATCAGGATGAGAGAGGGCGCACCTGGAAGCGTAATTTTTCGATCTTTGATGAGTCGGACGTGCAGAGTTTATTTAAAAATATTGTTACCAAGCAGCTAAATTTAGATAACAAGAAGTTTGACCCCCGCAAGATTCGCTACACCGTCAGTAATGCCAAAAATCAGGGTTTAACCCCCGATGATTATGCCAAACAAGAACCTGGTTATCGCGGGCGAGTAATTGCGGAAATTTATAATGAGTATCAAGCACGGTTGGCGGCTAATAACG
>JBCCNG010000100.1:0-9963 GCA_039025955.1 Cyanobacteria bacterium P01_C01_bin.72
AACATGATCGCTTTAGGAGAACCAAAGAGCGTTCCTGTCGGTCAATATGCCCAGGAAGTGCTAACCTTTTGGGGCATTAGTGATCAGGTAAATGGCAAAGCCGTTTACGGCAAAGATGCTCGTCAGGTATTGAACTACGTCACTACAGGAAATGTTGATGCAGGAATTGTCTATTATACTGATGCCTTAGCTAGCGATCACATTCAAATAGTGGCGATCGCGCCCGAGAATAGTCATGCGCCAGTTGTTTATCCTTTAGCGGTGATTAAAGATAGTAAGCATCCAGAAGCAGCAGCCGAACTAATAGAATTTTTAACGACACCAGAAGCACAAAGGATATTTAAACAGTATGGGTTTTTGGTCAATTGATAATTAACAATTAATAATGAACAATGAATGATTTTCAATAGCAAAGTTATCTTTGCCCAATAATGTCTGATTTAACCCCTATCTGGATATCTCTCAAAACCGCTTCTACCGCTACGGCGATTACTTTTTTGGGGGGGATTTTGGCGGCGCGCTGGATGTTGGACTATCGAGGTAAAGGGCGGGGGTTGATTGAAGGGCTGCTCACTGCCCCTTTGGTGCTGCCGCCAACTGTGGTCGGCTTTTTGTTGCTGCTTTTACTGGG
Organism: Cyanobacteria bacterium P01_C01_bin.72; assembly: GCA_039025955.1. Classification (GTDB taxonomy): domain Bacteria; phylum Cyanobacteriota; class Cyanobacteriia; order Cyanobacteriales; family Xenococcaceae; genus Waterburya. Next base: position 632 of record JBCCNG010000100.1, read on the forward strand.
TAGAAATGGCTTTATTGGTCAAGTCTTGGATTCTTGGGGAATTAGGGTCATTTTTTCTTGGTATGCTACCGTAATTGCTGCGGTAGTGGTCGCTTTTCCTCTGATGTACAAGACGGCACTAGGGGCATTTAAACAGATTGATCCGAATCTTCTTGCCTGTGGGAGAACCTTGGGCGCTTCGGAATGGAAAGTATTCTGGAGAATTATTTTGCCTTTGGCAGAACCAGGGTTGATTGCGGGAACTTTACTAACTTTTGCTCGTTCTTTAGGTGAATTTGGCGCAACATTGATGCTGGCTGGTTCGATTCCTGGCAAGACGGAAACCATCCCGATCGCTATTTTCTTGGCGGCTGAAAGTGGGGCAATGGATCGAGCCTTGTTTTTGGTAATTGTGATGCTGGCAATTTCTTGGGGAGTGATTACGGCGGTTAACTATGGGACAGAGAGACAGGAAAGATGGAGTAAGCGAAAGATAAAATGGAGAGGCATTTTTAAACAGCAAAAATCGTCAAAATTATCAAAACTGTTAGATGATTCTGCACTCATAACCAAAGTTGAGCTAACCGTCGATATTCAGAAACAACTACCAGGGTTTTTCTTAGATATTGCTTTTCAGACAGATCAAGCGCCACTGGGTTTATTAGGGGCATCTGGGGCGGGAAAAAGTTTGATCTTGCGCTGTATTGCGGGTTTAGAGACTCCAGATCGAGGGCGTATTATCTTAAACGGCAAAATCCTATTTGACTCAGCAAAAGGGATAAACTTACCGCCGTGCGATCGTCGCTGTGGTTTTTTGTTTCAGAATTATGCTCTCTTTCCTCACCTGACTGTAGCGGAAAATATAGCTTTTGGAATGCCCAGAGGAATATCTCTACAGGGAGTTAAACAAGAGATTACCCGACAGCTAATCGCCGTAGACTTAAGGGGAATGGGAGATCGTTATCCCCAAGAACTTTCAGGGGGACAGCAGCAAAGAGTAGCCCTAGCCAGAGCTAAAGCCAGTCAACCAAAGATGATGCTATTAGATGAGCCTTTTTCAGCTTTAGACACCTATTTACGCCACAAACAAGAAAAATTACTGCGCCACAATTTAACTAGCTATCAGGGAATAACTTTATTTATTACCCATAATCTAGAAGAAGCTTATCGAGTCTGTCCCAACCTACTAATTGTAGATCGAGGCAAAGCGATCGCCTCTGGTACAAAACAAGACGTATTTCAACATCCTGGTAACTTTAGAACGGCGCAGGTGACTAACTGCAAAAACTTTTCCCGTGCTGTTGCTATCTCCAAAACAGCAGTCAAGGCGATCGACTGGAACTGTACTTTAGAGGTAGCTGCACCAATCCCAAACACTATGACCCATGTTGGCATCCGCGCTCATCAGTTGATACTGCCAGATACAGATATAGGAGAAAACATTTTTTCCTGTTGGCTAGCCGCAACCAGTGAAACCCAACACCGCATGACTTTATATCTCAAGCTCAACCAGCCAGCGGCTCATCCTGAAGACTATCATCTGCAAGCAGAAGTGTTGAAAGACAAGTGGCTAGAGCTTAAACAGCGCACTTTACCCTGGAAAATTCAACTTGAACCTCAACGTCTGATGCTGTTAGAAAGTTGAGTTACTGAGGTGATTGTTGGATCATTCATGCGCATAGCTTAGTTCTTACGGTAGTGCGACCGCTCAGGGGCAATTGCTGACACTCCATACGCGCTTATAACAACGAAAGAGTAGCAGAAGTCCATGCCACATGACCTTCGTGATAGTTCTCAAGACAGAAGCCTTTCTCTAAATTCAGAACCCACATATCAAAATCTTCGTCAGCCATAACACCTAAATTTTCTGCCGCTAAATTTGCAGTTGTTTCTAATATCGGTTTATAGCCATCACCCCAAGTGACAAATATAGTATCTGATAAATCTAAATGATCCGTAATCGCGGTTGAGATAATTTTATTTCTTTCGGTAATTGAGTGGTAAATCACCTTTTTTGAGTTCGGAATTTGATCCCAATTTAAGCCAGAAAATTCTGCTGGGTAAGAAAAAAGGGCTTCAATTACTTTTTCACAATTCATGTGGATGCGGTACTTAATCTCATTCTGATCAAAATGTTCAATTAGGTCATTGATACACCCCAGACGAGCTTCGATCTCCAGCTTGGCTTTTAATGCTTCCCGTTTTTTAATGAGTCTTTCACGATCCATTTTGCGTCTAAATTATGAATGAAAGTTAAGTAATTAGTCTAAATATATTATGCGCATAAATAATTGATCTTTTCTTCTATAGCTAAATGACTTCCTAACTGTTTGGACTTGATGTACTATGGCAATCGCTTTACCTTGGAAACAGTAGAAAAATTTATGAATCAAGTCGAGCTAAGAATTAGGATAACCAAACCAAGTGGGATCTATGTAGTTAATTCGAGCGCAGGGTTCGAGGGCGGATAAAATAGCCTTGCCGTAGCTGCGGAAGTTGACTCGATTATCTAGCAGGGCAACTATACTTTGAGATTCTCGTAAGGGGACTGTAGTTTGCTCTAAGGTTTTTAGGGCAGAGGGTAATAAATAGAGTCGAAACCAGTCTTGGCGGCGCTCTTTGTAGTGTTTAACTAGGTTTGCTACCAAAGGGTTTTCTAAAGAGGGAATGGGCAGAGTAGCAATGATTAACAGTCGCGGGATGGGTAGAGATTCTTGATGCAGTTTCCAGAATGACCAGCCGCAAATCAAAATACTGCGATCGCCAATATCTATTTTTTCTACCTTAACTCGCGAACCAAATTCTCCAGCCAAAACTGAACCTACCTGTCCTTGGAGGGGAACATCGTCAGCAATGACGACAATTAAACCTGTAGTGCTGTTAGCAAGTCCGACTAAAAGTAAACTCTCCTCAATAAATGCCTGACGATAGTCGGGGGAATTGGGCATGGGAAAGCGATCGGGTAAATAAAGCTGAATATGGTTATTCTGGCGATTGGGAGCAAACTTGAGGGTTAAAATGTCCGCAGTTAGACCGACTCGCTGACGATAGGTAGTAGCATCCGCTTCTGTATCTAAAAAACTGCCAATTACTACCACAGGCTGCTGCTGCCAAATTGGTTTAAGCTGATTACTGACCCGTGCTGGAGCAAGATTGATGGTGAGAGAACCTTGAGAGCGATCGCGAGCAATCCAGGATATATTTGATTTATCGGCTATCTGCTGCCAAAACTGCTGCAATTTGCCAGTAAGTACTCCCTGCTGATCTAATTCTGCACAGAGACGATTAATTAACTCTAGTTCTGAAGCGAGTAAAATATAGTTTCGATAGGGGTTTTCTGGGCGAGCATAAATTGATTTCGTTAGCTTGATTCTGGTATTACGAATTAATTCCTGGTGGTTGGGCAAAGACTGCTGTAGAGCATCCCAATCCGCTGCTGTAATGCTGATAGTTAATAAGCTGCGTGTCCATTCTTCCAAATCATCCGCACGATCTATTACCGTCGGAATCTGACTGGGAAATTTACCTTGAGGTTTCAGGCGATCGCCAATCCAGCTTTGAGGCGAGGTTAGCAACAGTTGGTCTTCTGGCTGCCAGAGATCGCCCTGGCGCACTTTTTTGGCTGTGCCAAGCCATTCCTGTAATTTGGGTATTTCTGTCTCCAGCAGATACTTTAGAGTTGGATCTGGGGCAATTACAATTACCGACCAATCCCCTAGCAGAATCGGTGTAAGATAACTCAGACAATACTTACTAACGCTACTGCCTGTCTGCATTAGGGCAGGTCTATCTAAGCGCAAAGCACGAGCAATTAGCCGCGCCATCGTCAAATGATGGGGGAAATTGCGATTACCATGCTGACGCAAAAAATTCCGGAGAGACGAATGAACATCTGCCTCGATCACGCTAATACTTTTTGACAAAAAAGAACCACAATTCTTTGCTCAACTAGTTTCATTCCAACAGCACTAGCATCATACCCTGAGACAAGCATCAAAATCAGATTTTCAGCATGAATAATCACAAACTGGAGGAAGTTTAACAATGAACAAAACTATTTACTCTGGCAAATTCGCTGTGGGGAAAGCCCCAGGCTTAACTTGGATGGTTTGGGCTTTACCATTTCTGATCACCTTCACTGCCAAATCAGCGCCTATTTCACTTTGGTCTACTTGTTCTTGTACCTGGGAAGAGGTTGTGACATCATTACCTCCTACATGAGTGATCACATCTCCAGCCTGTAATCCACTTTTCGCCGCAGGAGAACGTGGAATTACTCTCACGATCAATACTCCTGTTGATTGAGCAATTTTAAAATTGAATTCTTCACTGGAGTTAATCTCTTGGCGAGTTTCTTGATTCAGGTTAACCATGTGAATGCCCAGATAAGGGTGATCTACCTGTCCCTTCGTAAAAAGCTGATTAGCAATTCGCTGTGCTGTACCAATGGGAATGGCAAAGCCTAAACCCTGAGCATCAGCACGGATCGCAGTATTGATGCCAATTACTTCCCCCTGAGAGTTGAGTAATGGTCCTCCCGAATTACCAGGATTGATTGCCGCATCAGTTTGGATAAATTTTACTCGCTTATCGGGAACTCCCACTTGAGAACTAGAGCGGTTTAGGGCGCTGACAATACCCACTGTCACCGTATTATCTAGTCCCAAAGGATTACCAATGGCGATCGCCCATTCCCCTGGAGTCAAATCATCTGCATTGCCCAAACTAACTGTAGGCAAATCCGTGGCATCAATTTTAATCACGGCTACATCAGTGAAAGAATCAGTCCCTAACACTTTGCCTTGATAGGTAGTGCCATCCTTGAGAGTTACCTGAACTGTTTCTGCGCCGTTAACTACGTGAGCATTGGTAATTAACCGACCATCTGAGCCAATAATAAAGCCTGAACCCGTTCCCCGTTCAATCCTTTCTGGGATCTCCGAATGGGGATTCCGCCCTTGACCATTGCCAAAAAAGCGGCGAAAGAGGGGATTGTTTGAACTTTCTGGCAAGGCTCTAGAAACTTGGCGCGAAGCATCAATTCTAACTACAGCAGGGCCTACTTTTTGGACGGCGGTGGCAATAAAATTAACCTCGCGATCGCTATTACTAGGAGCAGTTTTTGCGGGGAGAGGAATAGCCGCAGGATATACTTGAGCCGGTTGTATTGTTTCTGGTTGCTGTTGCTGACGATTACTCCAGAAGCCGATCGCACTTCCCAAGACAAAAATACCCAAGTAAACGCCCAGCTTGCTAGATAAGAATTTCATATGATTGATGCTCGGTCTCCCGGTGACAATTAGTACAGACAAAAATTAATCGAGCTTTTGCCCAGATCAAACTAAGCTAAATAAATTTATCTTGGAGCTGAAAATTAAATTAGCTCTATTAATATCCACTTTACTATTTAATTTTAAGCAGTTTCGTCAAAATTAAACAATGTCTTGCAGATCGAAAAATAGATAGATCTTGATAACTGTTGAGGAAAACTAAGCAGAATTTTGTGGGTTTTTCCTTTAAGACAATGAAATTGCCGTTTTGATTTGCTCTATCTGTTGGCTAAATTCATCATCTTCCAAGACAGGGCGTAGATTATCGCTGCTAATGGTTTCTTTTAGCTCAATCCAAGATTTGCAGCCACCATAAGCAGAATCATAGACAATAGTTTTGGGCTTAGGTAAGCAATATACCCTCAAAAGCAAGACAGCCAGGGGCATTCTGGGTTGCCACTTCAGGCGATCTCCAACCATTTGTTCGTTCCAAACATGATACGATTGCAGCGCCGCAATCTGTGCTTTGCTGCTAACAAGAATAGTTTCCGTAATTTCCCCACAGCTTTTAATCGTTACTGTTTCAGGATGCCAACCAGAAGCGACGGGAGTTACCTGAGTTGCATATTCAGGCTTAAGTAAATTGGGCTTTTGATGCTCGTAAGTCGGATAAAGCCATACAGGAGAATGCTTGACCTGAAAACCCCGCTCGCGGATGCCTCCCTTGCGTAATAGCATGATCATTTTACCCTGACTCAAGGCATCAACAGCGATCGCCCATTCTTTCAGAGCATGAGTCAATGACTGGCTAGCTAATACCATTGCTACTTATACCGAATCTGAGATACATCATTTGAAAATTAGGCAGGAGTTAAGTAGGTAGGCACAATTACTTATAAAACCAGACTGTTAAGTTGTTTTTGCCCTATTCCCTTATTCCCCTACTTTCCTAGCAGGAGACATTGCATATTTAATTACACTCTTCTACTTAAGAGCTTTTAACCCCATTCTCAACTTTACTTTCATACTAGACCAAGCGCGTTAAATCGAGAACAAAAATAGTGTGGGAATCATCTCCTTGAGAGTAGACGGTAACGTGACTAGCAATTTCTAAGGTATCTGCACGACGATAGGAATCGGGCAACAGACGAATTTGCTGGAGAGGAACATCAATGAGAGTGGGTGCTTGAACAACTACAATTCCTAGAGGCTCACCTGTAATATTTTTACTGATGATAAAATAACCCGTTGATTCTGCTTGAGTGAGGCTAACGCCAAAAAGTTTCTGGTGTAAATCGACGATCGCAATTTCTTGTTCAGGAAGATGGGTCAAATTAACATAGCTCAAGCCGCTACCGTGAACCTGATCTTGCTTGATCACTTTTTTTACCTGAAGAATGGGTAAAGCAAGGGTGAGTTTGCCGATTTCAAATACCAGCAGCTTAATTAAAGTATCAGTATTGACCTTACCAGATATATTTAAACCAGAATCGACGATTAAATTGCTCATGATATTAATTACATGATGTTAGATAAATAAGGCACAAAGGCAGAAGACCGAAAGGTATATTTTCTCGAACTGAAGTTATTTATTGATAATCATTTCGGAAATAAAGATTTAATGCTCAATGTTTAATGCTCAATGTCAAATGTTTAAACTCGCGCGTTCCCTTGCGCCTTACGTCGACGCGGGGTCGCTCGTCAATGTTCACGGATGTGCTGTTCAATTTCCGAGATAAATCTGTCTTCTACATAGGGTTTGGTAAAGAATCCTACTGCTCCCAGGCTACTGGCTAAAGTTCGATGTTTATCCGTACTACGAGAAGTCAGCATGACCACAGGGATTGTAGTTAACTGGGGTTCTTGACGACGAAGAGTCAAAAATTCAAAACCGTTAACGTTGGGCATTTCAATATCGCAAATCACTAAATCCGTTTCTAAATTGCTCCGCAGTTGTTCAATTCCTTCTTGACCATCACGTCCCTGTAAGACTCTATATCCCCTGCGTTCTAGACTCAAAGCCAGGGTTTTTCTCAAGGCAGAAGAGTCATCAATTACTAAGATGGTTTTGGTTTTAATGGCGATCGCTTTTGGAGAAGCAATATTTTCTGGCTGTTGATTATTACCCGCGAGAATATGTTTAACCTCTCGAATAAAGTCTTGTTCGACGTAGGGTTTCGTAAAGTAGCCATCTGCCCCTAGCTGTTGAGCCAAGTTACGATGTTTTGCCCCACTGCGGGAAGTGAGCATAAAAGTGGGGACTTGAGCAAGGGAAGAATCTCGACGGCGCATACCTAAAAACTCAAAGCCATTCATTACTGGCATTTCAACATCACAAATAATTAAATCGAGTTCAGGATGCTGTTTAAAACCGTCAAGGGCAGCTTTACCATCTTTTTTCTGTACGACTCGATAACCTTCTTTTTCTAGGGTTAAAGCCATAGTGCGGCGTAAGGCAGTGGAATCATCGACAATCATGATAGTTTGCAGTGCCGTAATTCCCTTTTCTGGGATTACTTTCGTCGAATCGTCATCCGTAAAATCTGGCTCAGATGATAAATCTGCCGTGGGGTTGGAGTTAGGAAACTTAAATGTTTCTCCCAAAATTTCCCCAATCAAAGCTGACCCATCAAAAGCAGGAATTAAACTACCATCACTGAGAATTGTGCAGCCATAGCTATATTTGGGAGGAGCGATCGCTTTTCCATAGGGTTTGATTACCAATTCTTGTTCACTTAAGAGACGCACCACCTCTAGGGCATACATTCGCTGTCCCCGTCGCAGCAGCAGTAAAGGAGCAGCCCAATCTTCTGGAGGGGCAATAGTTTTAAACGCCTTGCTGCTAGAGTCGGCATCGGGAATGGGACAGTTATAGCCCAAAATTTGCTGTAGATTATAGATGGGAATTAGCTTTTCCTGAAGAATCAGTAACCTTTGTCCGTTAGCCAGTTTAATTTGAGCCGTATCGGGAATAATAATTTCTTCAATACTGTCTGAAGGAATCGCAAAGGCGGTTGAACCCAAAGAACAAACCAGCAGCTTGGCAATAGTCAGGGTCAGGGGTAGACGTAGGATAAAGGTAGAACCCTCTCCAGGATTAGAAGTAACGCTAATTTTACCCTTCAGAGTTTCCACCTGGGAGCGCACAATATTCATGCCGACACCGCGACCAGAAATTTCGCTCACCTTACTAGCAGTAGAAAAGCCTGGTTCAAAAATCAAGTCAGATAGCCTTTCTTTGGAGGCGCTAGCGGCTTCTTGAGGGGAAATAAGACCCTGTTCAATACCTTTTTGAGTAATGCGAGACAGATCCAATCCCTTACCATCATCTCTGACTTCAATTACGGTTTGATTACCCTGATAGTAAGCCTGAATTTCGATTAACCCTGTAGCTGATTTGCCCTGCTGCTTTCTAACCTCTGGGCTTTCAATTCCGTGGTCAAACCCGTTACGCAGTAAATGAAGTAAAGGATCGGACAGTTTTTCTAACACTGCCTTATCGACCAATACACCAGTACCTTGAAGCTTCAGGTCTACAGGCTTGTTATATTTACTCGATAAATCTCTGAGAGTGCGGGGAAAACGCTGTAAAATCTGGTCTAGAGGCAGCATCCTGACCCACATTAGCTCATCTCGCATTTGAGCCAACATTTGGCGCTGACCATTAATAGTGCGATCCGACTGCTGGGCAAAGATGGTTATATCTTCAACACTTTCTTCTAGCTGTACTATTTCTTCTAGTACCACTTGGAGAGACGAATAAAGCTGACTGTAGCTATCCATCTCTAGAGCGTCAAATTCAGCTCCTGCATCTATAGCTTGGGGTTCAAACGAATTAGCAGCAGGAACATGACGCGATCGCGCTTCTAGCAACATCTGATCGGATATTTCCTGTAACTGCTTAGTAACACCCCGAAAACGCAAAAACTTCTGCTCTAGTTCCGTAACATTTTCCTGTAGCTGTTCATTCTGTAATGCTAGGCTATTACGATTGATGGTCAACTCTCCTATCAGATTATTCATCCGCTCTAGGCGCTCTAAATCAACGCGGACAGATAACTTTGCCGCCGCCTTTTGTTTAGT
>JBCCNG010000101.1:0-9928 GCA_039025955.1 Cyanobacteria bacterium P01_C01_bin.72
GGGAGGCAAATGCCTCCGCTTCTTTCGTTGTTAGTTAAAAATTGCCCGAACTATTGTAATAAGAATAACCGATAATTTGCCAGCTAAAATAATTCAGTAGATTAACATTACTACATTTGATCACTAAATCATACAAAGTTTGTTTGATGCTATGCCTGTCTACTTATACTGGGGAGAAGATGATTTTGCGATCGCCCAAGCGATAGAAAAATTGCAAAAGAAAGTCTTAGACCCCAACTGGTTACAGTTTAACTATCATAAGCTGCCAGGCGATCGCTCTGAGACAATCATTGAGGGCTTGAACCAGGCAATGACTCCCGTTTTTGGGCTAGGACAACGCTTGGTGTGGCTAATGGAGACTAATCTCTGTCAGCAAAAGCCCGCTGCTAATACTCTAACTGAATTGAAGCGCACTCTTGAGGTGATTCCTGAGACATCTCATCTCTTGTTGACCACCAGTAAAAAACTTGACGGGAGATTGAATTCAACCAAACTACTAAAAAAACACGCCGTAGTCAAAGACTTTAGTTTGATTCCCCCCTGGAAAACGGATCTAATTTCTGCCCAGGTAAAACAGGCGGCTCAGACGGTAGGACTGAAGTTAACCCCCCAGGCAACAGAACTATTGACTGAATCAGTTGGCAATAATACAAGACAGCTTTGGAACGAATTAGAGAAGCTGAAAATATATTGGGGAGATAATTCCCAACCTTTGGATGAGACTACCGTGGCTCAATTAGTATTGTGCAATACACAGAATAGCCTACAGCTTGCTGCTGCAATTAGAGAGGGGAAAACCGATCTGGCTTTAGGGTTAGTAACGGATCTAATTAATCGTAACGAACCTGCTTTAAAGATAGTTGCTACTTTGGTCGGGCAGTTTCGCACCTGGACGACAATCAAGCTGATGCAGCAGAGTGGTAGCCGAGATAATAACGCGATCGCCGCCGCAGCGGGAATTAATAACCCTAATCGGCTTTATTTTATCAACAAAGAAATTCAAAACACTAGTCCTCAGAAGTTGGTGGCTAGTTTACCCAAGTTATTAGAATTAGAATACAGTCTCAAATCTGGAGGCGCAGCATTAACTGTTTTACAGACAAAGATAGTAGAGCTAAGTCTGATTTTTCAGTAGTCAGTAGTCAGTAGTCATTGGTACTTTCAACAGTCACTTCATTGGGGCAAAGCCGAAGATCCTGCTGTCTCAGGATTAACAATTCAGCCTCTGCCGAGGTTAGAGGTTTAGAGAATAAATATCCTTGACCAAATTCCACTCCCAGAGATTTGAGTGTCTGGGATTGCTCGTCAGTTTCAATTCCTTCGGCGATAATTTGTAGCCCTAGTACTTGAGCTAGAGTCACTATGGTTTTAACAATTTCCAGATTTTGCTGCTCAACGTTCATGGCGATGACAAAAGAACGGTCTATTTTGAGGTTATCAACGGGAAATTGAGGTAAATAGCTCAAAGAAGAGTAACCAGTGCCAAAATCATCAATTGATAGCTCAATCTGGCGTGATTTAACCTGCTCTAACAGTCTCATTATCTGTTTGGTATCCTTAATCAGCATACTCTCGGTAATTTCTAGCTTGAGACAGTTGCTCCTTACCTGGGTAGCTTGAATAATCTGATCGACAGTAGCCAAAAAATTAGCGTCATTTAGCTGTTCTCCTGCCACGTTGATACTCATAGTGAGATCTTGGGCAGCGGGGCATGATTCCTGCCACTTTTGCAGTTGACTACAGGCTTCATACATGACCCATTTCCCTAGAGGTACAACCAGACCAGTTTCTTCTGCTAGGGGAACAAATTCTCCAGGGGAAATTATGCCGCGTTGAGGATGTTGCCAGCGCACCAAAGCTTCAAAACCCTTTATTTTTTGATCATTGAGGGAGATTATGGGTTGATAATGTAAGACTAATTCCTGATTAGCGATCGCCTCTCTTAATTCATTTTCCATTTCTAGACGGCGCATCATTTTTAGGTACATTTGCTTGGTAAAGACTTCGTATCTTGCCTTACCTAATTCTTTCGCCCGATACATTGCAATATCTGCATCCCGCAGCAGATCTGTTTCTTGAGTATATGCGGCACTACCCAAAGCAATACCAATACTGACGGTAATCGAAAGAGTGCGATCGCTCAACTTAAACGGTTTCGCAAACTGGTGCAAAATTTCTTGTGCGACCTCAACGGCATCATTGAGATCGTCGATTTTTTCGAGCAGGATGGTAAATTCGTCTCCCCCTAATCGGGCAACGGTAGCGTCTGCCGTCGCGCAGGCTTGTAGTCTATTGGCACAGTCAACCAGCAGCTGGTCCCCGGCTATGTGTCCAAGACTGTCGTTGATAATTTTAAAGCGATCGAGATCGATAAAGAGAATGGCAAACTGCACGTCATTATTTTCAATCACGTCATCCAAGCACTTTTCGACTCGCTGCATGAGCAGAATTCGGTTTGGTAGACCCGTCAGACTATCGTGAAGAGCATGGTGGCGCAGCTTTTGCTCCAGTTGGTGACGTTGGGCAATTTCTTGCTTTAGCTCCTGATTTGTCAGTTTGATCTCAGATGTTCGTTCTTCCACACGTCTTTCCAGTGCCTCATTGAGAGTTTTGATCTCTGAATAAGCAAGCTGCAAAGCTAGTTGATTTTTGACTCGGGCTAATACTTCTTCGACCTGAAACGGTTTGCCAATAAAATCTGCCCCGCCTATGGCAAAAGCCTTAATCTTATCCTGAATATCGTCCTGGGCGCTGAGAAAAATTATGGGAATATCGCGGGTACGGCGGTCAGTCTTCAACTTTTCGCAGACCTGATAGCCGTTTAAATCAGGCATGTTAATATCCAACAAAATCAGATCGGGCAGATCGTTCAGCGCCCCCATCAATGCGATCATGCCGTTTTTAGCGCAGCGTATGTTGTAGCCCTCTTTACTTAAGGTAGTAGACAGTAATCTTAGGTTATCGGGAACGTCATCGACGATTAATATTTTGCCAGGAGACTTGTGGGTAATTTGGTTCATGGCTGAGAAATAAGTTCTAAAATTTCGTCAAAATCAAAGTTCGTCACTTTTTGGGCTAAGGCTGTACGGATTGAGATGTGGGATTCGGGAATTTCGGCGATCAATTCCTGGAGTAGCTGCTCATTGAGTTGGGAAGCAGCTTGATTAACTCTCGTTAGCCACTGGGGAGGCATAAAGGATAGATCCTCGGCTGCCAGTTGACTTGTTTCCGTGGGTGCAGACGCCTCTTGAGCTGCATAAGTATAGGTTACGGGTAAATATTGAGCTATTTTTTCAAACAGCAGGGTATCTTTAATCGGTTTACTCAGAAAATCATCACACCCAGCCTGAAGTACCTCCGACTTACTGCTGTCAAAGGCGCTAGCGGTTAAAGCAATAATTGGCAGTTTAGGCGATCGCTTTTTGATGGCAAGAGTAGCTTCAATCCCGTTCATCAGCGGCATGTGAATATCCATCAGAATTAGCTGGGGCTGCCAGACTGAGTAGATATCCAGACATTCTCTACCATTACTAGCCTCTCTAATGACAAACCCCAGGGCGGATAAAAGGTGATTAAGCAGTAGGCGATTTTCCTCCTTGTCATCGACAACTAACAGGCGATATTCAGGCTGTCCTGGCTCAAGAGCGATCGCTCTACGGGAAGATTTTTCGTCGTTTTCCACCACTGCTACCGCCGTTACGGGGAGGTTAAAGCTAAATTGCGAACCTGAACCATAGCAACTAGTAACGGTAATATCTCCTCCCATCAGACGGGCAAATTTGCGACCGATGGACAGACCTAAACCTGTTCCCTGTTGAGATTTAATCCCTGATTCGGTTTGCACAAAGGGATCAAACAAAGATTCGAGTTCGCTGGGTTTGATGCCGATGCCTGTATCTGTCACCGTAAAGCAAAGCTCAAAATGATCGTGACTACTAGTAATCACCTTGGTATTAAGTTCGACTTCTCCTTGAGAAGTAAACTTGAGGGCATTATTGAGGAGATTAATTAAAATCTGACGAACTTTACCCTGATCGCTATGAATATATGCTGGAACATCTGGCGATCGCGCAAATCTTAGCTTAAGACCTCGATTATGAGCTTTCAAACTCAGCATTTTTTCGATTGACTCAAGAAGGTAGTGCAGATCGAAGCTAACGGTTTTGAGGTCGGTTTTACCTGCTTCAATCTTAGTCACTTCCAACACATCATTGATTAAGTGCAGTAGATGTTCGCCACTTTGGTTGATGATCTTGAGGGTTTCTCGCTGAGATGGGGTAACAGTGACATCATGATACATTACCTGAGAAAAACCGAGGATAACGTTGAGAGGGGTGCGTAGTTCGTGACTCATATGGGCGAGAAAGCTACTTTTAGCAATATTTGCCTGTTCAGCCTCTTCTTTTGCCTGTCTTAGCTGCTGATTTTGGCAATCCAGCAAATGGCGCTGATGTTTTTCCTGTGCTAATAGCTGTGCTTGAGATAGAGCCAGACAGAGATGAGTCGCAATTTTTTGCATAAATTCAATTTCTGCTGAACTCCACTGACGAGGCTGGGAAAATTGGTAGAGACACAATAAGCCCCAGAGATGATTTCCCTGAAGTATGGGAACAACCAAATAAGCCTTGATGTTGAGGGAGGCGAGAAGATGCTGATGCGCTTCGGTTAGATCGGCGGTTTCAGTATCGGCGATCGCCAACACATCTCCCTGTTGATAGTTAACGGCTAAGTAAGTATCAAAACAACATTCTTGCAGGCGATCGCTAATCGGTAAGCTAGCTTGAGAATCTATAATGTCCCAAGCGACTAATTTACTAATATTGCCAGGGGATAAGTCCTGGACGGAGCAATCTTGCTCTAGCTGAAAAATGCCCACGCAGTCTACTTCTAACAGTAGGCGTATTTGGGTTGTAGCAGTTTGAAAAATTGTCTGGGTATCCAAACTTTGGTGAATCGCCTGGGTTAGCTGGTTAAATAACTTGGTTTTTTGGAGCTGATATGCCAAAGCGCTCTCTGTTTGCTTGCGCTCGCTAATATCTTCCAGAATTTCTAGATACTGTACTGGTCGATTTTGCTGGTCTAGAGAAGGAATAATTGTGGCGTTGACCCAATAACCCCGACCATCTTTGGCGCGGTCATATATTTCTCCCTGCCAGATTTCGCCCTTACTGATGGTTGTCCAGAGATGCTGCCAAAACTCGGCGGAGTGGTACTGAGAATCGACGACACGATGAGTTTTACCGACTAATTCTGCGGCAGAATATTGAGAAATTTCACAAAAGCGATCATTGACATAGGTAATGATCCCCTCTGAGTCCATAATGCTGACAATTGCCGAACGAGTGAGGGCTAGCTGAAAATCTGACAGTTTACGCAAAGACTGCTTAATTTTTTCTTCTGCTAATTGTCTGCTGGTAACGTCTTCATGAGTTCCTAAAACCCCAATTACATTACCTTCCGAGTCATGGAGGGGAATTTTATTAGTCTCAATCCAAGTTAGCTTTCCTTCGGCGTTAACCTGGGTTTCCAAAATGCCGTACTCAGGAGTATCACTAGCCATAACACGGTGATCGCATTCTCGATACCAGTTAGACTCTGCTCCTGTCCAGGGCAGATCATAGTCGCACTTGCCCACCACTTCTTGAGGTGATGCTACCCCTCCTAATTTAGCAAAGCTGCGATCGCAGCCCAAATAGCGAGAATCGAGACCCTTCCAAAAAATTGTTTGAGGCAGCTCGTCTACTACTAGCTGTAGCCAGGCTAGTGATTTAGCTAGTTGCTCATGGTTATCTCTCATCATCGCTTCTCCCTTGTTACCTGTCCAGCAATGATATGGGGCATATCACTTTTAGTAGGTCTGAACTTATCCACCAGTATGCCCGAAAGTTTTGAGCAACTAACGAAAAGCAGTTTAATTACACCAAAAATTGAAAATTCCGATCCTGTTTGAGGCGTTACTAATTTGGTAGCTTCCTATACTAAGGTACAATTCGTGGCTCTAGGTTAGCAATTAGTATGAGCAGATATTAAAAGAATGCAAATACCGTGGCTTATTCAGCAAAGAACACCCTGGTTAATTAAAATTTGTTGATTTATCTTACAAAGCAACTCAACTGGAAAAAACTGAGTTTTAATAAAGAACAGAAAGTCGCTACAGGAAATAAAGCTGACAACCAAATATCTCTCTGAACAATCTTAAATAATACTTGAGTTTTTCTTGCCCCAGAACATTTAGCTTAAGACAAGCTAATATATTGGCCCGTAAGGATTAAGCATGGGAGACAAAGGATGAAGGCTGGCGAATCATACTTATTCAAAATAAAAACCCTACAAACTCACAGAATAAAGTTTTTTACCGCTAACTACTAACTACTAACTACCCACTACTTACCTAAAAAAGAAGCAACATTCATTCTCAATTTAATGATGTCTCAACTCTGATATGTAATGCTTTATTTTCGCTGCAAAAGCTCAGGTGACTCAATTTGATTTTAGCTATTGAATCTATTCATCCATCTAACTAACTAACTAGAGAATATTCTTCTATGGTTTCAACCTCATCAGTTCACTCAGCCGTCAATTCCCTTTCAGCTATTGAGGGAGATCCCCTGAAAACTGCTCAAGGTGTATATATTACAGTTCACGGTCATTTCTATCAGCCCCCCAGGGAAAATCCCTATCTCAACACCATCGAAAGGCAGCCCAGCGCCCATCCCTGCCACGATTGGAATGAGCGGATTCATCACGAGTGTTATCGTCCCAATGCCTTTGCGCGTATCTTAAATCACAATCAGGAATTAGTGGGGATCGTTAACAATTTTGAATATCTAAGCTTTAATATTGGGGCGACTCTCATGTCGTGGCTAGAACAGTATGATCCCGCCGTTTACCAGAAGATTTTAGAAGCCGATCGCCTGAGCTGCGCTAGACTAAATGGACATGGTAATGCGATCGCCCAGGTCTATAACCATATTATTTTGCCCCTCGCTAATCGACGGGATAAAATCACCCAAATTCGTTGGGGTAAAGCAGACTTTCGCGATCGCTTCGGTCGTGAACCTGAAGGGATGTGGCTGGCAGAAACAGCGGTGGATTATCCTACCCTAGAGGCTTTGATCGACGAAGATATTAAATTTATCATTCTTGCTCCTTCCCAGGCAGAAAGATGTCGTGAGATGGTTACAGCAACAGAATCAGAATCAGAGTCGCCATGGCATTCCGTCGGCGGGCAGCAAATAGACCCTACCCGTCCCTATCGCTGCTTTGTTGATCAGCAACGCTATATTGATATTTTCTTCTACGATGGTCCTATTTCCCGCGATATGGGATTTAGCGATGTTTTAGATACGGCAGACAACCTCGCAAATCGTATCGGACAGGCGGTGCGGGGCGATTGTCCTTCCCAGTTAATTAACGTAGCGACCGACGGTGAAACCTTTGGACATCATAAGGGGGGTACAGAAAAATGTATTGCCTATGCTCTCAGTGAACAGTTTAGCCATCATGGCTGGACAGTAACCAACTATGCCCACTATTTAAGTATTTGTCCTCCAACTTGGGAAGTGCAGCTCAAGCCTGTTACCGCCTGGAGTTGCTCCCATGGAGTTGATCGTTGGCAGGATGACTGTGGCTGCGGTGGTGGCGGCGGTTGGCAACAAAAATGGCGTAGACCCTTGCGGGATGGTCTTGACTGGCTTCGGGATCGTCTCGTAACGGTCTATGAAGAAATCGGTGGTCAGCTCTTCCGCGATCCCTGGTTAGCACGAAATGAATATGTTGAGGTAATTAGCGATCGCTCTCAGGCTAACGTGGCTGGGTTTTTGGCGCGGCATCAGGCAAAAGAATTACTCCCCGCAGAAAAAATCGATGCCCTGCGTCTCTTGGAAATGGAGCGTCATAGCTTGCTGATGTATACGAGCTGCGGCTGGTTTTTTGACGAGATTTCCCGTCCCGAAGGTGTGCAGATTCTCCGCTATGCTGCCAGAGCAATGGAATTGGCAGGGGCAGTGGCAGGAATTCATCTCCAGCAGAAGTTTTTGGGCTATTTAGCTCAAGCTCCTAGTAATGTGGAGGTTTTTGGTAATGGTAAGAAGGTTTTTCAAGACCTGGTAGCGCCATCTCAGGTAAGC
This sequence comes from Cyanobacteria bacterium P01_C01_bin.72, assembly GCA_039025955.1. Classification (GTDB taxonomy): domain Bacteria; phylum Cyanobacteriota; class Cyanobacteriia; order Cyanobacteriales; family Xenococcaceae; genus Waterburya. Next base: position 8,130 of record JBCCNG010000101.1, read on the forward strand.
CTGCACCAGGTAGCGGCTCACTATGCCATTAGCTCTATCTTTAGCGACTATCGCTCCCAGGAGCGCATTTATTGCTACGAAGTTGAGCAGCTAGATTATCAAAAGCAGCAGATGGGTACTCTCACCCTTTCTTTGGGGCAAATTGAACTGACATCTGAAGTCACCTGGGAAAAGAAACACTTCGTCTTTGCCGCCCTGCATCTAGGTGGCTGGGATTTCCACTGCTGTATCACAGAGTTTGATGGACGTTTGGCATATACCGAGCTAAAACAACAGCTTTTTGCCAGCCTCAAACAGGCTAGTGCAGCACAGGTAATTCTGGATATGAATCGCCTCATGGGCGATCGCGCTTTTAGTCTCCAAGATTTATTTGCCGAAGAAAGACAGCGCATCGTCAGACTGCTAACCGCCCAAACTAAAAAGCATCTAGACCAGCTTTATACTCAGGTATATCGCGAAAATTACAGTATGCTGGCAGCTTTTCAACGGGAGTCTATGCCCGTTCCCCAAGAGCTAAAGGTCGCAGCTGAGGTGGCTTTGTCCTATCGCTGTATCAAAACCATCAATACTTTGGAGCAGGGAATCGAAGATAGTGGCACTATCGATAGCTGTTTAGCCGAATTAGAGGCGACAGCAACGGAGGCTAACTATCTCGAATGCTGGTTAAATATCCCCGAAGTGAAGCAAATTCTGGAGCAAACCATCGTGCGTCTGCTTTGGCGTTTACTCTACGACGGTAATCCTGCCACTCTGGAAACAGATGTCGCCAGAATTGAAAAAGCGATCGCCCTGGGCAATCAATTAAGTCTCGGACTAATGCTAGATCAAGGACAGGAAATCTTCTTCAACTGTCTGCACCAGTATATTTTACCCAACTGCCTAATTGATCCCGCTAGCCCCGATCACTCTAGCTGTCGTTGGGACATTCCGCAGATCAAGCCCCTACTTAAGCTTGGCAGAAGTCTGGCGATTGACGTTAGCTGTTGGCTGTGAAAAGAGTTTTAAGCTCCAAGCAAAATACCATCTGACATCTCTGGGTAAGGTAAGCATAATGCACTGCACGTGCACCTTACCCTTTTTTAATCAGCTACTCCTTTCTGTCCTACTCTCTATCTCGCAAGGGTAGATTTATCACCAAGATGTGAGTAATGGCTCAAATAAAGTGTATGAAGAGAGTGAGAAGCAAAAAAGCCTTGTGATACTATTTCTCGAAAATAGCGAAATAATTAGCTTTAGGCAGAAGGCAGAGGGCAGAAAGTACGAAAGATAAAGGTTTTGTGTTGTTATTTTCTCACTGGAGTTTAGACTAAATAAATTGAATATATAGTCAACCCACATTCCGCAGAAATTAGAAAACGACTGAAAAAGTTAAAATTCGAGAGACAAATTCACTGCCAGCTTGAGATTGAGAACCAAAACTAGTCCGTCGCCAAATTACCGCACCACGAAGTGCTTGCTCTGCCAGATTGTTAGTAGGCTCAACTCCTTCGATCGCAAGACCATTCCTAAAGCAGCAGTAGTCTTACCCTTACAGTTGCCCGTATTGACGATAATTAAGCCTTTTTTCTCCTTTTTCTCCGCTAGACGTTGCTCCTGCACCTCTTTGCGGCGCATCATTTTTTGTTTGCGCTGTTCGTTGGTGATGCTAGTCATAAATTACTGGTTGCTTCGCTGCGATTGAGTATTACAGATTAAAAATAAATAACAGAGTTGGGAATTACTTTACGGCTATACTTCCACTAACTGTTAATTATCAGTCAAATCAGCGCTTCATATTGCCAGAGTTTCTTTTTCTTTAA
>JBCCNG010000102.1:0-9903 GCA_039025955.1 Cyanobacteria bacterium P01_C01_bin.72
ACGGCTCATCATGCCAAAATCGAGGTAGGCTAATTTACCATTCTCTAGGGCTAGGAGGTTGCCAGGATGAGGATCGGCATGGAAAAAACCATGTTCTAGTAGCTGTCTTAGGGAACACTCTACGCCAATTTCAATTAGATGGGTTGCATCGATTCCTTTTTCCTGGACTGTATCTATGTCTGTTAGTTTGACACCTTCAATCCACTCCATTGTTAGGACGCGTTTGCCTGTATATTCCCAGTAGATTGTGGGAACATAAATTTCTTCCATGTAGCCATAGAATTCTTTGAACTTATCGGCGTTACGACCTTCCTGTTTATAATTTGTCTCCTCAAAAATGCGCTCTGCTAGCTCATCAATAATTGCGCGGAGATTGGAGCGCACCTGCTCAACCCGATCTTGCACAAATCCTGCTAGAAGTCTCATGATATAAATATCCAGACTAATGCGGCTATTTAAGCCAGGGCGCTGCACTTTTACTGCTACTTCTTCACCTGTCTTCAGACGACCTTTATACACCTGTCCCAGAGAAGCGGCGGCAATAGGTTGAGGGGATAATTCGGCATAAATATCTTCTGGTCTTGCTCCTAATTCTTCTTCAATGAAGCGAAATGCTACTTCATTAGGGAAGGAAGGAATTTTATCTTGCAGAGTGGTCAATTCTTCCAGATATGTCGGAGGCACAACATCTGGACGGGTAGATAAAGCCTGACCAATCTTAATATAGGCAGGGCCAAGCTTGGTTAAAATTCTGATTAACTGACGCGCTCTTTTCTTCTGTTTAGCGACGGAATTACCTGTAAAATTATCCCACCAAGCTCCTAAAGCAAAGCTGGCAAAAGGAAATACAATAGCCAGAAAACGCGCAAACACGGTAAAGGGGCGACGGCGGTAGCGAGCGTTGTTTGTCTCTGGGTTGTAACGCCAGCCTGCATTAGGCTCATCATAAGCCAGTTCCGTATCTGCGTAGGTATTAAGAGTATCGCCAGCTGTAGGCAATGACTGGGAAGGAACGGTGATAGTATCTGTTCGAGATAATGGTGTCTCTTGACGCATATATATTTTCGGGACTGACGCTAACAACTTTATTAATAATTGTAACAAGAGATAGAGATAAACTTCTCATTCTTAAGATTAGTCTAGAAAAATATCTTCCCCTGGTTCACTCGATTCGTTTTCCCATTCAATATCTGGCATAGATTCAAATGCCTGACGAACAAACTGTTCCCAAAGTTTGCGTATCTTGGCGATGTATGGCGCGCCCAGACGTAACTCTAAACTGTCTCGTAGCTCAAAGCTATCGGTTTTATACATGATGAGATTAATTGGTGGTCCGACAGAAATATTAGATTTCATCGTCGAGTCAATCGATAACAAAGCACACTTAGCCGCATCTTCCAAAGGTGTCTCGTAAGTGACCGTACGGTCAATGATCGGTTTGCCGTACTTAGTCTCGCCAATTTGCAAAAATGGAGTTTCTTTTGTGGCTTGAATAAAATTGCCCTGAGGATAAATTAAATATAGCTGAGGTTGTTCTCCAGCGATTTGTCCTCCTAGTAAAAAATTGCAGCTAGAGCTAATATTGTCTTTCTCTAACCAAGGACGGTCTAGATCTTGAATTTCTCTACTTTTGCCGCCGATATAGGCTGCAATATCATACATTGTGGGTAAATTGTGCAAGTTTTTATCTACTTGATTTTGAATATCGCGGTTAAGACGAGTCAAAACACCTTGAGTCACCGATAGACTTCCTGAAGAACAAATAACAATTACCCTCTCTCCAGGTAAGGACAGATCAAAAAGCTTTTTGTAAACAGAAATATTGTCTACTCCAGCATTAGTGCGAGAGTCTCCCGCCATAACAATGCCAAATTTATTGATAATTCCTAAACAATAGGTCATTTAATAATTACTAACTACTAATCGCTCGATTGAATGCTAAATGTTTAATGTTCAATGCTAAATGTTCAATGATCCAGTTCGTGACCACAACTGCGACAAAAGCGATCGCCTGTTCTGGCTTCTGCGCCGCATTGGGAGCAGAATAGCTTAGTAACGGTAGTCTTGGACTGGCTATTTAAGGTCATCGACATATTACCCATCTGCATCGACATTGAGTTAATATCCATCGACATATTGCCCATCTTTAATGGCTGCATGGGCTGCATGGGCTGCATGGGCTGCATGGGCTGCATGGGCTGCATCGGTTCAAAAACTGGGTCAGGAATTACATTTAAAGCTACCTGCGGGCAGTTATGAAGATCAGGAGAAGATTGAATTAGGGCAATTGTAAAGCTAGTAGAAGATATGGAATTTTGCCCAATCGAAATATAGCTTGAGTTCGCTTCAGCCTGTATTACCAAGACAAAACCTTGACCTACCCGAAATAACTTAGGTTCGTCTGTCCACTTCCCTGTACTAAAACTGCTGCTTTGACTTTGCTGTTGCCCAGGACTACTTGTAGTTAAGCTAATTTGAGTTTGTTCTCCCAAATTTGCGATCGCCAGTTGTTGAGAAGCACCAAGAATCGCTGAATAAGCCATAAATAACCTTTGCTCCAATTCATGTATATCATCATCTTAATCTCCCATCTCAACTGCACGGCATAATGACACTCTTAATTATCGATTTATTAGTTAGGACAGTTAGAGTTGATATTATTAGTAATAAATTAATAATAAATAGTGGATAGTTCCCAGCTAATTTATGAATAGTGAGCCAGAAAACTTTAAGGTAGGCGATCGCGTTAAGGTTATTGCCCTACCAAACTATATTAAAACCGCCGAACCGATGCCGATGTTGCGATCGCCTGATGTTTTGGCGCTCGGCGAAGCAGGAACTATTATGGATCGTCGTCCTGGAGGTTATTATGGCATTCGCTTTGTTCAGGGAGCTTTTTTACTCGAAAGCCAGTACTTTAAACTAATTGAAAGTTAAGAGCTAAATCATTAATAATTAGACTAATAGTCAAATAGCTAACAGTAATTAGTTGCCGATATGGAAGTATCCGAATTAAAACGCACAATTGAAGCCATCGCCTCACGCCTGAGTAAAACTCAGGAATATCTTTGACCCCCCTGCCCTCAAAGCTAAAGTTCAAGATTTGGAGCAAAGAGCAGCACAGCCTGAATTTTGGGACGATCAGGCTAATGCCCAGCAGATTTTGCAAGAATTAAACGATGTCAAGTCAAGTTTGCAGCAATATCAAAATTGGCAAACTACTTTAGAAGATACTAAAGCGATCGCTGAATTACTCGAACTGGAATTAGATGAATCTCTGACTCAAGAAGCCGAGGAGAATTTGGCACAGTTGGATCGAGAGCTAGAACTTTGGGATCTTCAGCAGCTCTTATCGGGTACATATGACACGAAGGGAGCGATTTTGACTATTAATGCTGGCGCAGGGGGGACTGATGCTCAAGATTGGGCAGAAATGCTGCTCAGGATGTATACTCGCTGGGGCGAAAAAGAAGGCTATCAGGTTCGCTTGGCTGAGTCTTCGGCAGGAGATGAAGCAGGAATTAAGTCTGCTACACTCGAAATTGATGGACGTTATGCTTACGGTTATTTAAAAGGAGAGAAAGGGACTCATCGCTTAGTGAGAATTTCCCCTTATAATGCCAACGGCAAACGACAGACTAGCTTTGCGGGGGTAGAGGTGATGCCAAATCTGGGGGATGAGGCTCTCAAACTGGATCTTCCTGACAAGGATTTAGAAATTAAAACCTCTCGCTCAGGGGGTGCTGGGGGGCAAAACGTCAACAAGGTAGAAACAGCAGTACAAATTACCCACCTACCAACCAAGATTGCCGTACGCTGTACCGAAGAGCGATCGCAATTGCAAAATAAAGAACGGGCTCTCGCTCTGTTAAAAGCCAAGCTGCTCATTATTGCCGAAGAACAACGAGCGCAGGAGATTGCCGAGATTCGCGGTGATATGGTCGAAGCAGCCTGGGGCAATCAAATCCGTAACTATGTTTTTCACCCCTACCAAATGGTTAAAGATTTACGTACAGAAACAGAAACAACTGATGTTAACGACGTGATGGACGGCAATTTAAACTTCTTAATTGAAGCCTACCTCAGACACGGAAATCAGGTGGTATAGTCATTTCAATTAATTTTAATTTCTTATGGATTTATTGACTTATAGTCTAGCGATCGCCTTCAATTGAAATAATCAGCGATCGCTAAATAAACAAGATTGATCAAGAATTAGGCAAACTATCTAAGATGCTGCTGAAGTATAGGCAGGAAGAGAAGTTGGTAACCGTAGATCTCGACAATCGATCGTCTCAGAAATGATTGAGCTAATACTCATTCCCGTGTGTATTTCTAATTTTGCCAGAATCGGCGCTTTAAACAGTAAACGTTGTCCAGGAAAAACAACTCGCTCTAGGTTCCAATGGGAAATATTGGTGATACGAACCACCTCTACATGAGCAGTAGCATTGATATAGCAGCAAAGAAAAAGTTGGGGCTGAGAAGGTGTGTAGGAAGGTAACATTGATATGATTTTAAGAATCAGATTAGATAATTGGCTCTATTGATGTTTCTTTGGCGAGGAATAGCCTTCAAATTGACCTCGATTTTATTGCTTAATTTGAAGACTATAGCAAAATTGTTTTGAGACAAGATAACGGCTTTTTGCTCAATCCAAATTGGCTAATATAAATTGATCCCTTCTGTACAATAAACGATCTCAGCTAGTTCAAACCGTAGATTTGGTTTTTTTTTATTATTTACTTGATAAAGTTTAATTTTTCTAATCCATTACCGAGGTAAAACTTTTTTTATCAGTATTTTCACTGAGAAAAAAGTTGGACAATGGCAATATAATTTTGTGTTTTAAGCAATAACTTATGAATTAAATTTGTTTTAATCTTAATGTATAGTAAGGTAATAAATTGGCGATAGTGACTATTTCCAATGTTTGTTTATCTAAAAGAATTGAGAATTAAGAAAATGCTGCCCAGAACAAAAATGTTTTGTAGATCACAAAAAACAAGACGATTATGAATGATTTTGGGATGGAAACAATATTTATTTGACAGTAGGTAGGGGCAATATTGCTCACAGGCAAAAATGACTGTGATCCCCGATCTACTTGGGTTTTTACGACAACATCTAGCTCAGATAGTCTTGGTGTTGTCAGAATTACATAAACCCTTAACGACGTTCTCTATTCCGACAAGATAAGCTTATATAACTTTATATTTTAATCTGAGGCATCTATTATGCGGGTTTTATTGCTATACCCCTTATTTCCTAAAAGTTTCTGGTCATTTGAGAGAACATTGGCTTTGGTAGACTGCAAAGCACTTATGCCACCTCTAGGATTAATTACAGTGGCAGCTATTTTGCCTCAAGAGTGGGAGTTCAGGCTAGTAGACCACAATGTTCAAGAAATCACCGAATCTGATTGGGATTGGGCCGAGTTAGTAATCATATCGGGCATGATTGTGCAGAAGAATGATATGTTGGCACAAATTGCCGAGGCTAAAAGTCGTAATAAGACTGTTGCCGTAGGGGGACCCTATGCCACCACATCGCCTCAGGAAGTGGAAATGGCAGACTTTTTAGTGCTGGATGAAGGAGAAATTACTCTGCCGATGTTTATTGCTGCCATTGAGCGAGGCGATCGCTCTGGAGTTTTTCGCGCTACAGAAAAACCAGCAGTGACAGAAACGCCCATTCCCCGCTACGATCTGCTAGATCTAACTGCTTATGACAACATGTCGGTACAGTTTTCCCGTGGCTGTCCTTTTCAGTGTGAATTTTGCGATATCATCGTGCTTTACGGACGCAAACCCCGCACTAAGACTCCAGAGCAGCTCTTAGCAGAACTACAGACCATCTACGACCTTGGCTGGCGTGGCGCGGTCTTTATGGTAGATGATAATTTTATCGGCAACAAACGCAACGTTAAACTGTTGCTCAAAGAATTAAAAGTTTGGATGGCAGAAAGACAATATCCTTTTGGCTTGACGACAGAAGCCTCAGTAGATTTAGCTCGGGATGACGAGCTGATGCAGTTGATGGTGGAATGCAACTTCAAAAAGGTCTTTTTGGGAATTGAAACCCCTGATCAAGACAGCTTGGCTTTGACTAGCAAGTTTCAAAACACCCGTGATCCCCTCACAGAGTCGATCAATAAAATCACTACCGCAGGAATGGTGGTAATGGCAGGGTTTATCATTGGTTTTGATGGTGAAAAAGCCAAGGCAGGCGATCGCATTGTTCAATTTGTCGAACAAACTAATATTCCTTTGGCAATGTTTAGTATGCTTCAGGCACTACCCAGTACTGCTTTATGGGATAGGCTAGAGAAAGAAGGTAGATTACTCAACGGCTCGGCAAATATCAATCAAACAACCTTGATGAATTTTGTGCCGACGAGAAACATTGAAGATATTGCTACTGAGTACGTAAATGCCTTCTGGAAGCTATACGACCCTGCCAATTATTTAAAGCGTGTTTTTCGCTACTATATGATGTTGGGTAGCGCCAAAAATGCCAAGTCTCTAAGACCAAGCTGGAAAACAATTCGTGCTTTGGGTTTGATCCTCTGGAAACAGGGAGTGATTGCTCAGACTCGTTTCCTCTTCTGGAAAAATTTAATTCAGGTAATAGTTAAAAAACCCCGTCAGCTAGAAATTTATTTAACATTGTGTGCTTACCTTGAACACTTCACCGAATATCGCTTTATTGTTAGGGAGCAGATCAATACTCAGCTAGCAAACTATATTGCTTCTAAACCCCAGGCTGAGACTGCGGAGACGGTGAAGACGATCGCCAGTTAGATCAGTGTTGTTAATTCAGGCGATCGCCCGTTTGGATATCAAACCAATGGGTTTTATGGGGGGGAATGGCGAGGGACACAGTTTGCCCTTGCCAGTCGCGATCGCTGGACAGTAAGGCTCTAATCGTTATGTCAGAGTCTTTGATTTTGAGGCTGACCAGGTTATCTTTACCCAGTTGTTCAACTAAATATGCTTCGCCAATAGTTGGGGCTGTTGATTCGGGAGCGGCGAGACAGACATCTTCTGGTCTTACCCCCAAGACGATTTGCTGAGTCTGATTCACCGTCGCAGGTAGTTCCAAAGGATAGTTACCCAACATGGCATTATTACCCTCACACTTGAGAGTCAATAGGTTCATCTGGGGACTACCGACAAAGCTAGCAACAAATTCATTGGCAGGGTGGGAATAGATGCGACTGGGGGGATCTAGTTGCTGGACCAGCCCCTGGTTGAGAACCGCTACCTTGGTGGAGAGAGTCATTGCCTCGGTTTGATCGTGGGTAACATAGACCACAGGTTTATTTTGTTCTCTAAATAGCTGTTTCATTTGCGCTCTAACCTGCTCTCGCAAAAGGGCATCAAGATTGCTCAACGGCTCATCGAGTAAAAATACTTCAGGATCACGGACTAAAGCCCGCGCCAACGCCACCCGCTGCCGCTGCCCTCCAGACATCTGACCAGGCTTACGGTCTAAGAGATTAGTTAATTCTAGTTTGTGTGCTGCTTCACTAACTCGACGTTTTATTTCTGCTTCAGGCATCTTGCGTAATTTTAGAGCAGTAGCAATATTGTCCCCAGCGGTCATGTGAGGATAGAGAGCATAGCTTTGAAAGACCATTGCCATATTGCGATCGCCAGGGGCAGCCTGATTAATATTTTCCTCCCCCATAACCACTTTGCCTCTGGTGGGCTGCTCTAGACCAGCGATGAGACGTAGGAGAGTAGACTTGCCACACCCCGAAGGACCCAGCAAGGTGAGGAATTCACCGTCGTCTACTTCGAGGGAAATATCTTTGACGGGAATAACATCAGCACGATACTTCTTCTGTAAATTTTCTAATCGCAGTTTTGCCATATTCTGATAGATATATTGTTATACTCAGCTATTGAAGTCAGCAGCTAAAAAATATTTAGATCCAGCTTAGATCGTAATGGCAGTAACTTTACAGCAGTTAATTCAATGGAAAGAAGCAGGACGGTCGATTATTTCTCTTACCGCCTGGGATTATAGTCTTGCTCAGGTATTGGATCAGGCAGGAGTGGATCTGATTCTGGTAGGGGATTCTCTGGCTATGGTTGGCTTAGGTCATTCCAGTACTTTACCCGTTACCCTGGATGAGATGATTCATCACGCTCAGGCAGTGTGTCGTGGTGTCCAACGTGCTTTGGTCGTCTGCGATTTGCCCTTCATGAGCTACCAGGTAAGCGTTAATCAAGCGATCGCCGCAGCGGGTAGGGTTGTAAAAGAAACTGGCGCAGCAGCGGTTAAACTTGAAGGGGGACACCCTTTAATTGTCGGGATTGTTCAAGAATTAACTACTATTGGTATTCCTGTCATGGGTCATGTGGGTTTGACTCCCCAATCTTTTCGCCTTTTGGGCTACAAGCAGCAAGGAACAAGCGAATTAGCAGCAGAAACAATAATCGCTCAGGCGATCGCCTTGGCTCAGGCAGGAGCATTTGCCATCATTTTAGAGCATATTCCCAGCGAACTAGGGGCAATTATTACTGATAAAATTGATATTCCTACTATTGGTATTGGGGCTGGTAATCAATGTAATGGTCAAGTGCTGGTCACTGCCGATTTGTTGGGTCTATCTAGCAAACAGCCACCTTTTGCTAAGTCTTACGTTAATTTGAGACAGGTGATCACCAATGCCGTTGCCGACTTTGCTCAAGAAGTGCAGCAGCAAAAATTCCCTCCATCCTAGCTATTGTTGCGATGATCTATTTGATTGCTACTTTCTATAAATTTGCCTGTATTTCTGACTTAGAAGCTAAACAGAAGCAGATTTCGGCTTGGTGTCAAGCAGAAGATATTAAAGGGACAATTATCTTGGCAAAAGAGGGAATTAACGGCACGATCGCTGGTAGCGAACAGGCGATCGCCTCGATCCTAACGAACCTCCGTAGTCTGGCTAATTTAGCTGATTTAGAGCATAAGGAATCCACCACGCAAGAGCCACCTTTCGCCAAGCTCAAGGTAAAAATCAAGTCGGAAATTGTGACCCTTGGTTTACCAGAAGTTGATCCGAATCAGCAGGTAGGTACTTACGTCGAGCCGCAAAACTGGAATCAAATCATTGGCAATCCTGAAGTGGTGGTGGTTGACACGCGAAATGACTACGAAGTAGAAATTGGCACTTTTGAACGGGCAATAAATCCTCAGACAGAATCCTTCCGCGAGTTTCCCGAATATGTGGCGCAACATCTCGATCCTCAGCAAAATCCCAAGGTAGCTATGTTCTGCACTGGAGGAATTCGCTGTGAGAAAGCTTCCTCTTATTTGCTATCTCAAGGTTTTAAAGAGGTTTATCATCTGAAAGGAGGCATTCTTAAGTACTTAGAACATATATCCCCCGATGAAAGCAAGTGGCAGGGAGAATGTTTTGTCTTTGATCAACGAGTGGCGGTTAAAGAAGGACTAGAGCTTGGTAGCCACGAACTTTGTTATGCCTGCGGACATCCTATCGCCCCAGAAGATAAAGAATCTCCTCAATACGAACCTCATATCTCCTGTCCTCATTGTTATGAGCAGCTAACTCCTGAAAAAAAAGCTCGTCAAATAAATCGTCGTCGAGCTAGACAAGAGCAGCAACAGGCTGTTGATTCCTAGATTTTGAGGCAAGCAAGTAAGAAGTAAAAAGTATAGCTAAGAGGGGCTGTAGGGCGATCGCCATATCCAAGCCTGAATTCTTGAAAATAGCTGATAGTTGATAGCTAAATAACGACAGGTTGACTGACTAGAGATGAGATTGGAAAGAACTATCAGAAGCTAAAAGTAGTCTGCAATAAACCGATCGCAATTGAATTATTGTCGCTATTGTGTTCGGGATTAGTTAAAATCAAAATTCCGAGCGTATATCTCTCAAGCCCGGAA
>JBCCNG010000103.1:0-9902 GCA_039025955.1 Cyanobacteria bacterium P01_C01_bin.72
TGCCAATCAAAATGAGATCGCCAATATTTGATGAAAATTTCGATTATTACTATTCCTTAATTTACTATCTCCTATTTTATTACGGGCGCGATCGCTTTTATTCAAAAGCTTTTAGCCGTTAGCCATTCGTGACAAGTTAACGTCCTTTGTTGTTTGTCAAACCGTTTTTTGCTATCAGCTATCAGCCATTGGTGACAAGTTAAGGAAAATTTGAATCTGTCAAGCGCTATATGTAGTGTATCAATATTTTTTTAACGCTATACAAAACTTCAAGATAGGTAGAAATGCGATCACCAAATATCAAGGTATGGGTTTTACGGAAAAAATCTCTGAAGTGGTAATCCAGTCAATATAAGAGGCAAGAAAAAATAGCCTACGTCTCGCTGTTTTCAAAAAACCTAAAACCAAGATTTAGCGTACGTGAGAAAATATTAAGTAATACGCTCTGCTGAGAAGCAACTTAGGAAAAACGCCTAGACTCTAGACATGATCATTCACTCAAAATGAAAGTGCAGTCTAGAATTTTGTTGGCTTTATTTTAGTAGCTACTTAGACGGCACAAAAAATAATTAAAATGACTGTAGTATTATCTATTTACTGGCTCTCTTAGGTTAATAATCGCAGTAAGAATTGATTATTTGTATAATATTGTTGCAGTAACTCTTGTTGATGGTGGTCAAAACTCCAATTCAGGCCAAAATAACGATAGCTATTAATTGCCTGACGAAACTTATTCACCCAATCGTCACCATTTGTTGACCACCAATTTAGTAAATATTCTTTACCTTGAGCAGGAGTAGGTAGTTTTTGTTTGAGATTGCTAAGAGCCTGTTGGAAATCTGAAGCGATAATTAAATTAGAATCAAATTCTAAAGCAAAACTAAAATTGAGAATTTGCTTGACATTAGGGTTTTTAACTAAAGTTAGAGCAAGATGGAAAGCTCTTTCTAAAGCTAAGTCTAGAGCCAGATCGTTAGCCAAACTGTTAGCCAATTTTGAGTCAAGAGCGATCGCTAGGTTTAAATCGCGATTATGAAACAGACTGAAATAAAAAGCTCGCACTGCTTCTGGTTTATAGGGTACAGACAAAGACTGAATTTTTCGCTCAATAAACTGGAAAAACTCATGTAGCTGAGTATCTTGGTTGATGATAGCTGTTACCTGATTGGTAAGCTGCTGCACCAGGTAAGCTTGGTTGGGTAGCATACTAGCGGTTAACAAGATTACTTCTCGCCATTGAGGGTTGTTAATTTGGCTGGCTAACTGTTGCAGAGCCTGGTTTAATTCCTCAGTATGAGAATGAGAAATTATTTTCCTTGCAGTTAAATATTCTTGAAAAGTCAAGTGAGAAAATGAATAAATTCCTCTTGCTCTTTCGATTAATAGTCCATGTTGAACCTCGATCGCTCTGAGAATTCCTTGACTATCTAAACGAAGAGTTTCTTGATCTTGATGCCCATCAGATATGCTAACTAAATAATCACTGATTGTCTGTAGAAGTTGTTCCGTTTCAAAGAAATAGTTTCCCTGCTCAAAATTAACCGCAGCAATTTGACTGAGGAGCTTAATTTTATCAGGCAAAGTAAGATTATTGTAAGCGCGATCGCGTTCAATTCCCCGAGAACGATCCCAGCGCACTAAGAGGATATCTAGTCCTTCTTGATATAATCTAGCTCGTTTATCAGGAAAAGATAAGCGTTCTTGAAAAACAGAACAAATCAAGTTTAATAAAATCGGCGTACTAACTAATTCGCGAATTGCCTGATTATTTTGATCTCGCAACTGTTCTAAAAATTGTTGGGCTTTAGTTTTACCTGTCTGAGCATCTTGAGCCGTAGCAACAAACCATCTGCGGGCAAACATTTCTACTTGAGTGGGATTAAAATCCGCCAATTCTACATAAGTAAAGCCATTAAAACGATACTGTTGTCCAGCTAAACGACTGGTGATTATGACAGCATTTTGATAATAAAGCTGAGAAAATTGTTGAATTTGCTGAAAAATTTCCTGTTCATACTGTTGAGGAATTTCATCTAGACCATCAAGCAGAATAAAAACTTTACCCTGTTGCAGTAGGGTACTAATCTGTTCTGTGGACAGATTATAATTTTGCCAAAAACGTTTTAGATAGCCGAATAAGCTAAAATCTTGGCATGCTTGAGCCTGAACCACAAAAGTTCTTAAAAAAACGACTACAGGAATACAGTCCGCTTGAAAATTTCCTCTAATACACTCCAATGCTAGGTGTTGCAGTAGGGTGGTTTTACCAGCCCCAGGCTTACCCAAAAGCACCAGTTTGCGGTGTCTAGTTATCGCGTCTAAAGCGGGGATTGTTTCTATTGTCAAGTCAGCAAGACTACGTTGACCAGAGTTTTGCAGATCGGTTATTTCTAACCAGCGTTGATTACTAAGGCGAGTAAGTACGTTTTGCTCAGTATAGATATTATCCAAAGCCAGAGGTTGGGCAAATTCAAAAAAAGATTGAATCGTGCTGCATTGAGCTTCAATTTGTCCGCACACTTGCGATCGCACTTGGGAAACTAATGGCGGGGATTCACATGCCGTTTTGTGCCTCGATTCTTTCGACTGTAATCCAGAATCATCTTTTTCTCTGGGAGGCAAAGGGGGAGAGTCGGCAATATCTTGCCAATCCAAGTTGAGCTGGAAACAGAGGTCAATAAATATATGACGCTCGATTGGTTTCCCTTTAAAAAATTTCCAGACAGACTGACGGGTTGATAACCCCACTTCAGCCGCCAAATACTCTTGAGTCCAGCCGATGCGCTCAAAAGCCTTTTTTGCCTGCTCGATTCCTTGAATAGATGCTTTTAGCGATCGCTTTGCCATAGTTTATTACCAATTATCTTTACTTGCAAAATTCATATCGATAGCTATGGTTAAAAAATTAGCTAAATCTAACAATCGATTGTCAAACAATTGATCTGAATCCCAGATGCGCGAAAAGTGAATTATCAACCACCCCAAGAATTGCGTCCCCTGTTTCAGCGGAATAATAGACAAACCTTTGGTATCTAATTGCTGTAGCTGTTGACGTGAAGTAAAAGGTAAGTCAGCTTGGGACACATCAATAAAAATTGGTTGCCCTTGTTGATATTGTTCCCCGTCTGGAACAATTAAATTAAGATCTAAATTAAAATCTGCTGGCTCGAAGTTCGGGTTTTCTCCCCAGGTTGCCCCAGACTCAAGATATAGCTGCGAATCAGATCTATATAATAAGACTCTGGTAGCCTGCACCTGATTACGGATACTGGATAAAATTAATTCAATTGCTTCCGAACGCTGACCTAAAACCAAATGCTGTAAAATTTTGCCCGATAGCTTTGCCCAAGCTTGGTGTTGCTGCAATTGCTCTTGAACGCTGGTCAATTTAACACTTGCTTTACTGCTATTTAAGAGACGGCGCACACGCCCAGATAATACCGACCAGTGAATTGGCTTCGTAATATAATCTGTTGCTCCTGCCTTAAAAGCTTGCTCTACCGATTCTTCATCATTGAGAACCGTAATCATTAAAATCGGCAGGTGGTCGCCTCCTGGTAAAGAGCGAATTTTCTCACAGCAAGTAAATCCATCAACATCGGGCATTACCGCATCCATAAGAATTAAATCTGGCTGAAAATGAGCATATTCAGACAGACACTGTTCACCATTTTCCGCTTCTGCCACTTGGTAGCCTTCTTCCGACATCGCCAAATTAAGCAAAGAACGCATGGTGCGATCATCATCGACAATCAGAACTAAGGGAACTTTTTCATTTATCATTGAACATTTATCATTTATCATTGAACACCGATCAATCCATGTAATGCGCTTCATGGTGAAGTATGAAACTCAAACTGCATAGATGAAGCTAGTATTTTGTCTCTCAGGTTTCCTTCTGCAACCTGCTAAATGTTTAATGGTCAATGATCAATGCTCAATGACTTGTTGTAAAGCAATTTTGACCTGGGCGTATATAGCTTCTAATTCTGGGATAATCTGGGGATTTTCGGGGATTTTTCCCGCACGAGCTACATTTTCCAAATTTTTACAGTACTCTGCCAAAACTATCACTCCTAAATTGGCGCTGCCAGAACGCATACCATGAGCTGCCTTCCGCAAAGCTTCGGGATCTTTTGCTGCTAGAGCATCGGCGATCGCCTGGAGGCGTTGTGGAGTGTCGGCAAAATATTGATTGATAATTTTGCTGAGAAATTCTTGAGCCTTGCTTCCTGCAAGCTTACGTAAGGAGTTTAAAACATCCAAATCGAGGATTGCTGACTGTTCGGTTGTGACATTTTTAGTCGCTACTTCTAAAGATGCTGATGTTACTGGAATATCTTCCTCACTAACGAGGCGATCACCCGATTCGTATTGAGGAAGCTGACAAGTATCTTGCTCCCGCAGAGCGATAATCTTATTTAATGCCCGCTCTAATTCGGCAACTCGAATTGGTTTGGTGATAAAGTCCTGCATTCCTGCCTGAAAACAGCGATCGCGGTCTTCTCGGGTTGCATAGGCAGTGAGACCAATAATATAGGGGGTATGAGGCAGATTTTGAGCGATTATCCTCTTAGTGGCTGTAATGCCATCGGTTTCTGGCATTTCAACATCCATCAAGATACAGTCATAGGGAACAGTTTGGACTAAATTAATTGCTTCAGAACCATTGCTGACAATATCTGCTCGATAACCTAATTTTTCTAGGATCAAAGAAGCGACTTTCTGGTTGACGCTATTGTCTTCTGCTAACAAAATTCGCAGATTTTGGGTCGGGGTTAGTTGTAAAGACCTCTTAGCAGCTACTGAACCTTTGGAACGCCTGGTGACTTGAAGACTTGTTTGCTGGCTATCAAGCAAAGATTGCTGATTCTGTTCCCTATCTGCTAAAGAAGGTGGCAAACTCGATTCAGCTAAAATAGTGAAATAGAACTTTGTTCCACAGCTACCTTCAGTAGTAGTCACACCTTGCCAGCCAGGAGGTGGATTACCCACAAAGCTGCCCTGACTTTCAACCCAAATCTTACCCTGCATCAACTCTACCAGTTGCTTACAGATAGCTAGACCTAAACCTGTACCACCATATTTACGATTAACTGAGGCATCAACCTGACTAAATGGTCTGAATAGAAATTGCTGCTTTTGGGGCGGAATGCCAATTCCCGTATCTCGAACCATAAATTGAATTTGATAGCTATTTTCTGCCTCTGTTGATTTTGACTCCGTTATGGCAATATCTACTTGACCCTGATCGGTAAATTTAACCGCATTACTAATTAGATTGAGCAAAATCTGTCTTAATCGGGTAAGGTCGCCAATAATATTTTGGGGTACGGATTCTCCCAGCTGATAGCGTAATTTAACTGCCTTACTCTCAGCTTGGGGTCTGACCAATTCCAAAGTGTCTTTCACACAAGTCTCTAAATTGAAAGAATATTGCTCTAAAGTCATTTTTCCCGCTTCAACTTTGGAAAAATCGAGAATATCATTAATCAAAGACAGCAAAACCTCTCCACTATTGCGGATTGTTTTGGTAAAATCCCGTTGCTGAGGATCTAAATCAGTATCCAGTAATAATCCTGTCATACCAATTACCGCATTCATCGGTGTACGTAATTCATGACTCATGGTTGCCAAAAACTGGCTTTTGGCGTTATTTGCTGCTTCAGCCGCTTGTTTGGCGCTATCTAGCTGCTGATTTTGTTCCTTAAGCAGACTAGCCTGTAGAGTTTCTGTGGTTAATAGTTGCGCTTGACCCAAAGCAATTCCCACTTGAGCCGCCACTGCTTCTAACAATTCAACTTCATCCTTACGCCAATGCCGTGGACCATGACATTGATGCAGTATGATGATGCCGTTGGTCTGTCCTTTATAGGAAGTACGTACCGCAATCATGGAGACAATTTCTAATTGTTCAAACACAAACGGAGCAATCAGAGGATCTTCTGTGACATCATCAGTAACAACTGCCTGCTCTTGACTCAATACTCTCTGAATATGTGGGTTATTTTCAATCGGCACCTCAAAATTAAGGGTAGAAGAGATGTTGTGACCCAAATACTCCGCAGCACAGGGAATAGTGGGGGGAGAGCCAGGTAAATAGCGATGAATAGCACAGCGATCAACATTTAAACCGCTTCCAACTTGATTGACTGTGGTTTGAAATATTTGTTGCGGGTCGAGGCTGTGACGAATTTCCTCGGTGATATATCGTTGTAAGACAGTTTTCGAGTATTGTTGCTTGAGACGAACTTGAACCTGCTGGCGTTCAATTTCACTCCCCAACCATTGAGTCATCAATTTCAGCAGTTTTTGCTCTGCTAAACTAAAGTGGTCTGGTCGTGATTTGCTACTGACAAAACCAAGAATACCGTAGACTTTGCTGGTAACTATAATACGTTGAGCAAAATAAGTTTTGACAGATTTTAAGTTTAACTCTGGCTTGATGTCTAATAAATAGCAAGCTTGCTTCGTAGTTAAAGTTTTCTGCCAAGGTTGGCGATCGCATCTTGGCTGTAATTTGACACAATTAAGACAAGAGCTACCCTGTTGTTGAGTAAATACTAGCTGTGGTTTTAAGAAATTATGCTCGATTTTACAGACAAAGCCAGCTTCTAAACCAAAAGATGATGAGCCAATTTTGAGTAGCTGTTCCACCCGTCGTTCAAAGCTTAATTCTTGAGCGGTGATCACCTCTTGTAGTAGACGATCTCGCTGCTCTTTTTCTTGTTCTGCTTTACGGCGATCGCTAGTATTGATAATAAAAATTCTAATTAATTCACTTTGGGGCAAATAGTGAACGGACTGTTCAAATACCTCGCCGTTGTAAGTGATTTCTCTGGTAAAGGCTTGATCTCCTTTCTGATGCACTAAATTGGGCAAATCAGACAAGATAGAATGTTCAATATCTTTGTTCTTGAGTTGAGGAAATTGGCGAATAGCGGCGGGATTGAGATAGGTGATCGTACCGCGAATATTTATTTCGACAATGGGATGGGGGATTAACTCGGGAAAAGAAGCTAAACGAGCCAAAACGACATCATTATTTTCGATATCACTGTTTTCTGGCGTGATTAAAGTCTGAGGTCGTTCACCCTGTGCTAAGAAGCGGGAAACATCATCAAGGGGATCGAGTTCAAAAAATTTGGAATCTGAGACATTGGAGAAAATATAATATTTGGCAGAAGTTTGCGGGTCAAACTGAATCTGATCTCCATGCTTGAGGTCGGCTGTAACCTTTTGGTGACCGTTAATAGTAATGCCGTTGGTGCTTCGTTTACCATTAAAATTACCATCAATAATCCGAAAATAAGAGCGATCGGCGTCTACTGAAGGAACACGTAAGATAGTTGCGTGCTGCCGAGAAATCGATGCACCGTTCAGCACAATCGAATTACTAGGATCTCGACCCAAAGAATAGGTTGCTGCTTCTAGTCGATAGGTTTGTTTTCCTGTTTGATCTCGGACTGTCAGTAAATGGCGGATCTTATCCTGTTCTGACATAAATAACTGTTGATTGAGTGGGACTAGTTTATTTCTCCTTTGTAATCTCTAAATTTAGTCTTGACCAGTTATTTGATTGTTCATTGAGCAAAAATCATTGAGCAAAAGTTTAGGCAGTAAGTCGGACAGTAAGTCAAACAGTAAGAAATTTAAAACAGACGCGATCGTAAATAGGGGCTGGCAATAATGGGATTAATCACAAATCAAGGTAATTAAAGATGAAACTTGTATCGGTAATTGTCCCTGTATATAACGTTGAAAACTACATTGCCCAAACGATCAAATCAGTATTAAATCAAACTTATAGTAATTTTGAATTGTTAATTATTGATGATGAGTCCCCTGATAGCAGTATTGAAATTTGTCAGCAGTTTGACGATCCTCGTCTCAAAATTGTTCGGCAACAAAATCGGGGTCTAGCAGGAGCAAGAAATACTGGTATTCGTCATGCTCAAGGAGATTATTTAGCCTTTCTCGATGCAGACGACCTTTGGTTGCCAGAGAAGTTGGCTCAACATGTAAAACATCTAGAATCTGCGCCTCAAGTTGGAGTCAGCTTTAGTCGTTCGCAATTTATCGATGACCAAGGTAAAGCATTAGGTATTTATCAGATGCCAAAACTACAGGATATTACCCCTGACCATCTTCTCTGTCGTAATCCCATTGGCAATGGTTCGGCACCGGTAATTCGTCGTCAGGTGTTTGAGGCGATTTGTTTTCAGGATAATTTACATGGCGAGGTGGAAAATTTCTACTTTGATGAACACTTCCGTCAGTCAGAAGATATTGAATGCTGGTTACGCATTGCTGCGGAAACTCCCTGGAAAATAGAAGGCATTGGCGCTGTTTTAACCCTATACCGGGTTAACGGCAAAGGATTATCAGCCAATGTCCTCAAACAATATGACTCCTGGGAGCAGATGATTACCAAACACCGCGATCGCTCTCCCCAGTTGTTAATCAAGCACGAACGTGCCGCTAGGGCGTTTCAACTACGCTATTTGGCTCGTCGGGCAGTACGGCTCAAAGATGGCGCTATGGCAGTCAGTCTGGCTCATCAAGCCCTAGCTACTCATTGGCGAATTGTTTTGAAAGAACCGAGTCGCACTTTACAAACTATCATTGCTGCTTATCTACTACAACTTTTACCCCTATCTTTCTATCGAGGATGCGAAGAATTAGCTCTCAAGCTAACAGGAATGATTCAGCAACTTCATATTTTACGCGATCGCTCGTTAGTTCAATCTGTCTAACGGATTTTAGCTCCTACATTAGTTCAAAATAACTTTTTCAGCTCTCAAAATCTTACTCAAACACATTTATATTTAGAAATAGAAAATTTAATTATGACTAGAAACAATATTTCTCCCAACGATAAACTAATTCTGATTGTTGACGATGATGCTAGCATTCGCATGACTGCCGCTGGTATCCTAGAAACTCAAAATTACTCTACTTTAGAAGCTGATAGTGCGGAAGCCTGTTTGAGTATCTGTCAAGAACAGCTCCCTAAGTTAATCTTATTAGATGCCGTAATGCCAGGGATGGATGGTTTTAGTTGTGCTGTAAGGCTTAAAAGTATTTTAGGTCTGCAATGCCCACCAATTTTTATGATGACAACCTTAGATGATCGCAACTCTATTTATCGTAGTTTTGATGTTGGAATCACCGATTATTTACTTAAACCTTTAAATTGGACTGATTTAATTGCCAAAATTGAAAAATCTAGTTCCAATAAAGCCAAAAATAAAGAACTAAGACAACAGTTCACAGAAATATCAACTCTGAGAAAGCAATTGCAGAATGTCATTTATCAAACCAAAGGTAAAATAAAATATGTCTAGTACCGCTATGGGTAGGACAAAAGTAATAAGTAATAAGTTGTACAACCTACTAATTAGAAACTATATTACTCGAACTGTTGCTAACTCTATCCTTACTAAATCCAATGCCCATCAAAATCAAACCAGGCCAGTAGAGATAAGCCAAAATTTCTAGATTTTCACCAAAAGTATAAAGAAACAAGATAAATAAAATAGCTAATCCTGTTGCTGCATCTCTATTATTTTGTGCCTTAAACAAAAGAAATAGAAAACCCAAAAACATAGGAATAGCCAAAGCATAAAAACCCACCATCCCTTTAACAAAAGCTAGACCCGCCCAAGTATGATGAGAGCCAATCGGCATAAACTCGACTACATGAGGCCCCATTTGCAAGACACCATGTCCCCAGATGGGAGCTTCTGTTTGGGCGCGATAGAAAGCAATCTCTTTTAAAGCTGCTCTAACCCGACTCGATGCTGCTCGTTGTGCTTTAAAATTTGTCCAGAAAGCATTGATCCCCTGCATGATATTAGTAGCGAGAATACCACCAATTAGGCTGGCTCCTCCTAACAGCA
>JBCCNG010000104.1:0-9887 GCA_039025955.1 Cyanobacteria bacterium P01_C01_bin.72
CTTCGCAGCAGCCAGCAGTGCAGCAGCCAGCCGACATGCAGCAGTCGCAGCAGCAGAGTCGCTTCCATCGTTGGCGTGCAACCATCGGGAGGCAACATGACCACGTGGTCATCCAACTCTGTGCAGAGCCTGGAAGTGTCTTGGAACAGGAACGGCCTGACCACGTGGCTGTCATCACCATCACGCGCGTGGACGACCTGTCAAGGATCGACGCGGTGATGGACACTGAGGCTTTGATCGAGAAAGCGATCGCTATTTACTGATTTATGTCGGATGGAGAGAAGAAAAAAGGCTTTATGGAGTCGTGCTACACGTAGATATTATCGACGGAAAGATCTGGGTACAACAAGACGGAACAGAAATTGGAATTGCCAATAAGTTGGTAGAGAGAGGAGTTTCCAAGCAAAATATAGTTTTAGGATTCGATCCGCCGATGATGCGCCAGTATACTGATTTTGCAGTTGATTGAGAAGTTAATTGGCAATATGAAATCTATGATTGAAGATCGAGTCTTCATAAGTCATTTTCAGCGCGAAGGTATAGCGATGGAAAATCGACTTTCAGCAAAAACACCTGAAACTTTACCCAAATGGGATATCACAATTATTCCTACCTAATTGGTATCTTATTTTCTTGCAAGTCCCAACAACCAATGGGTTCTGGTATCAAATTTGGTTTCCAATTGAGTCGGTTTGTTTTCGGTTTCCAAGGTAGAAACTGCTTGAGAGTCTATAGCTGCCGAACCATATAGGGTAATCAAACTAGTAAGACCGAAAACCACAATAATTTTTTTCATAGTAAACCTCCCCATAAAAAATCCTATTTTCAGAGGACTCTTTATGATGGTGTAAGTCAGATTGTAGAGGCGATTTCCCTTACTAAAGTTCGAGAATGTCTATACGCAATTTATGGGTCGAATTATCCCAGTCATAATCAGAATTAAACTGACCTCGATCCATCTGTTCGATTATTTTGGTATCTATTTGCAACATATCACTTCGCAAATATTTCTCTGGATAAGTAAATAGTTGAATTTCTCGTTCAAAGTTTTCTCGACCAGTTTCAAAAAATCTTTCCGATTGTGTTGGTGTAAACAGTCCATTGAGAACACCTGCATCTAGTTTATTTTCTGCTTTGACTACCCAAACTGTTAGCAAGCCAATAATTAAAGCTATCAGCAATGTTTCGAGCGAATCGTAGATAAAGGCTATTTTTTTCATCATGCCTTCCTCCAAATACAGGACGGCTTTCCTACTTCTATTATAAGAAATTTATCGATAGGGCACCTAGATTAATGAATTTTTGGGAAACTTGAGGAAGAGAAAAAAGGAAAAAGTTACGATAAATAGCTCGACCCAAGACATGGGGTGTGGCTTACTGTCTTGACGATGGAGTACATTTCAGGAATTACGGTAGAGCTAACTAAAAAAGCTAGGGAAGTAGCAACTCAGGCATCTACTCCACCTAGCTTATATTCTTGAGGTTGATATTTGATCTATGAGATCTGTGGTTTAATCTGCAATTTCTAATGCAATTTCTAATTACAATTCGGTTGCAGGTTCAACATAAAAGACAATGCCGTCTTCGCCACCTTGTTGAACAAAGTCTGGGGATTCAATCAGAAGAGCTCTTTCTGTAGCCGAGGTAGTGAAGGAATGTACACCTAGCTCGCTATTGTAGAAACGATAAACAGGAATGCTTCCTTCTTCTTGATTATCAAAGGCGAAGTATGCTGTACCTTCAAAGACAAAATTGTCTAAGCTGCTGTTGATTACGGCTATCTCATTCTCATCAGTTGTGTAATGATAGGTGTTGTTATCAGTATTTAAGAAGCGAGATACAGGGGAAACACCAGCGAACTCATCTCCTTCTGTTGGTGCTTCAGCACCAAGGAAAGAAACTCCCACAGATTCATAACTAGAATCAGTATCTAAGAGCAAATCTCTTTCTGCTTCGCTAGTGGTATAAAACTGACTCAAGCTGTCTGTTTGTACAAGCTGAAAAACAGGTTCACCGTCATTGCTATCAGAAGCATCATCATCTGCCAGTCCACTAAGATTTACGTCTTGAACTGTATCAGCGTCTTCTTCTGCGTCTGTGTCTACATCTTCAGCTTCTTCTTCTACCTCAGTTTCTTCCTCAACTTCGATTGCTTCTTCTGCTTCGGTTTCTACATCTTCAGTATCTTCTTCCTCTGCTGCCTCTGCTGCTGCTTCTGCTGCCGCCTCAGCCTCTGCGCGAGCAGCAGCACTAATGGCTTCTCGTTCGGCACGCTGTTCAAGATTGAAAAATTCTTCAGTAGCAACTTCAATATCGCCATCTTCAAACCGCAAAAAGTCAATTTCGGTCAAAGTATCAATCTCATCATCAATCTCCAAGGTAACAACATCTTCTCCGAAGGTGATTTCGTAATCATTTACGCTTCCTCCAAAGACAGCAACATCTTCATCTCCGCCGCCACCAATAATCTCATCGCTACCTGAATTACCAAAAAAGATATCGTTATCTGCACCGCCATCGAGAGTATCATCTCCCGAACCACCGATGAGAGAATCTAAGCCTGCACCACCATCGATTATGCTACCAATAGTCGTTACAGCAATATCAATTAAGTCATTACCTGAACCTGATTCGATATCAACCTGCTGAATTTCTTCAATTTCCGTTCCGTCGAGAATACCTCCGACAGTTGGGCTAGCTCCTTCAAACTGATTGTAAGTCAGAATAAGTTCTTCATCTATGTTAGAGAAATCCAGCACCAGTAGATCGTCTCCACCGCCGCCATTGACTGTTTTAGCACCTCTACCAAAGGTGATTACATCATCACCGCTTTGACCGTTAATAATGTCCGTACCGACTCCTCCGTCAATACTATCATCTCCATTTCCACCGCTGATGGTGTCATTACCCGAACCACCATCAATACTGTCATCTCCTTCGCTAGCAATAATTAAATCAGCACCATTATTACTGATGATCGTGCCACCGATAGATGCCCCAGAAGTATTGATACTGTCGTCTCCTGAACCCGATCGCACATTTACTTGCTCAACATCTTCAATGCGAGTACCGCTCAGGATACCCTCGCTAGTTACTCCACCATCAGAACTATTGTAAATTAATGTAAAGTCTGCCGATTCAGGCTCAAAATTGAGCGCCACAGTGTCATTGCCAGCGCCACCGTCAACAAACTTACCGCCGACATTGAAGCTGATTAGATCGTTACCAGCACCACCTAAAAGAGTATCTTCTCCCAGACCACCACGAAGAGTGTCGTTGCCGGCTCCTCCTAATAGGGAATCATCTCCTGCTCTACCAACAAGGCTATCCGCGCCGCCTAAGCCATTGATGGTATCGTCTCCTGATGTACCAATTAATCTATTGTTGCCTGCATTTCCATTAATTAGCATTACTTTACCTAATATAAGTATTAAATATGTTGTACTTGACCTTTACATATCTTCTCATCTTGTCGTAAAAATTTAGGACTGCTTTGCAATTATTTTCAGAACTATTTTCCTTATTTTCCGGTTTAACAGCAACTAGTGCTGATAGATAGCTGCTATGATTAGGGTATGGGGATCGCCATTCTTTGAAGCAGTTTTTCTAAGTAATTATTATTAGAACCCAGCTTTTACCTATTCAATTTTCTTCAGTCTGTCATCAATGGGTAAATACGGTTTTGCTCTCGTTTATCATCCAAATTATGTTGCTCCGCTGCCTGATGTTCATCGATTTCCCATGCCCAAATTTAAAATTCTGCGGGATTTACTGCTAAAGGATGGGGTGGTGGAGTCGGAACAGATTTTTGCCCCAGAATTACCAGATCTGGAATTAATTCAGCTTGTGCATACTCCCACATACGTCCAGGCATATTGCAACGGTACGTTGGAGCATAAGGCACAGCGGCGCATTGGTCTACCCTGGAGTCAGGCGTTGGCTCATCGAACTCAGATTGCTGTTGGCGGAACGATCTTGGCGGCTAAACTAGCTTTAGAGTATGGCTGTGCCTGTAATACCGCTGGGGGGACTCATCATGCTTTTCCCAGCTATGGTTCGGGATTTTGTATTTTTAACGATTTGGCGATCGCCTCTCGTGTATTGCAGCAGGAGCAGCTAGTTAAGCAGGTTTTGATTATCGACTGTGATGTCCATCAGGGAGATGGTACAGCCTATACTTTTCAGGGTGACAACAGCGTATTTACTTTTTCAATGCACTGTGAGGCAAATTTCCCTGGCAGAAAACAGCAAAGCGATTTAGACGTTCCCTTACCCCAAGGTTTGGACGACGATGGCTATTTACAAATTCTTGCCAGTCATCTATCGGATCTTTTAACCGAGGTGAAACCAGATTTGGTCTTATTTGATGCAGGAGTAGATACTCATGTGAGCGATCGCTTGGGTAAATTAGCTTTAACTAACTGGGGGATTTATCGCCGAGAAAGAATGGTCTTAAGCACCTGCAAAGCCGCAGGTTATCCCGTGGCCAGCGTCATTGGTGGCGGATATGGGAAAGATATGTCTGCATTGGTTTATCGTCATTCTCTGTTACATCGGGCTGCTCAAGAGGTGTATCAGTAATGGAGTTACAAAGGCGCATAGTTCGCCGCATGTAGGCAGAGGGCAGAGGGCAGAAGGCGCATAGTTCGAGCTAAAAACTGAGAGCTAGGAAAGATTAATTATTCAACGAAGTTAATTCACATTAGGCAATCAATGAGCAATAGACAAGTGGCAACTTTTGGTGCGGGGTGTTTCTGGAAGACGGAAGATAAATTTATGGATGTTCCTGGAGTAAATGAAACTTCTGTGGGCTATATGGGTGGTGACTTTGCTAATCCTTCTTACTTAGATGTCGTGGCGAGAATTACCGGTCATGCCGAAGTAGCGCAGATTGAATACGATGCCAGCCGCGTTAGCTACGATGAGCTATTGAAAATCTTCTGGCAAATGCATGACCCAACTAGTCTTAATCGTCAGGGTGCAGACAGGGGGGAACAATATCGCTCGGTGATTTTCTATCATAATTCTGAGCAAGAGCAAATAGCCCGTAGAGCAAAACTACAGCTACAGCAGTCTGGCATTTACGAGCGATCGATCGTTACTGAAATTATGCCCGCTAAAGAATATTATCTCGCTACCGAGGATCATCAGCAATATTTACGCAAAAAACAACGCCGCCAATCTGTTTGATTCGTATAATCATTTGCACAATCATTTACAGGGGAATTAACTCAGGGAAGTTGAGTAAAAGCTGTTCGCCATCAAGCTCATCTCCCAACCTGGCTGGGGAAAAATGAATTTGAATTGCCCGCAGTTTTTCTTGGTAATGCAGATTAATTAAAGCCTTAAGACCATATTCTAGGGCTTCAACATCGGCGAGATTGTTTTCTAGATCGGCAGATTCTCCCTCAAAAGCCACGGTTAACATAATCACTAAATTGCGCGTTGCTGGTAAAGATAAAGGCTCGTCATCATCGACTAATTCTAGTTCTATACCGCTCAAATAGCGTTGGGCAGAATCAGTAAATAGCTCATTGATGTAATCTCCCGCTTCTCCTTCGTCCCAAACCACATCACCTTCATTCCCTGCTGACTGCCAATATGCCGTCATTTCCAACAGGCTTTGAGCGACAGTTACCAATCCCTCCCCTAATACTGACAAATCTCCATCGGCTTCAATCGCCTCTCGCGCTATCCGATTAAGAACACCGAGCATTGGTGCAATTTCTGATCCTGTCAGATGGATAAAAATGCGAGATACTACAAAACGAGTTTTACCGCTAAATTTAGAAATGCGATCGCGCCAAGAAGTCATAGCTGGAGAATAAGTAATACTCAATTAAACTATCATTTTTATGTGGTGCGAGTCATAATCTCGTTAGAATTAGAGCGCATCAACAGCTTACAGTTTGTTCTATCGAGTAGCTATGAAGATTTTATTTTTACACCCTAATTTTCCTGCTCAATTCCGCCACCTCGCTACGGTTTTGGGTCAAGATCGGCAGAATAAGGTGGTATATGCCACTAATCGGCTAGAAGGCAGAATTCAGGGAGTTAATAAAATAGTATATGAAAAGTCTCGTACTGCTCGCCCCGAAACTCATCACTACGTTCGACCATTAGAAAATGCAGTTTTGGAAGCCCAAGGAGTCTATCGAGTGGCGCAGAAGCTAAAAGATCAGGGTTTTTATCCCGACGTGGTATATGGACATTCAGGCTGGGGTCCGACTTTATACATGAAGGATATTTTCTCTAGAGCGACCCTGCTTTGCTACTTTGAATGGTACTACAATGCCTATGGTTCAGATGCCAGCTTTGATCCTAGCGATCCCCTCAATGCTGATGATGAGGCGCGGATTAGAACCAAAAACGCCCCCATTTTACTAGATTTAGTTAGCTGCGATCGCGGTTTGTCCCCTACTGCCTGGCAGCGATCGCAGTTTCCCCAGGAGTTTCAGAGTAAGATTAAGGTTCACCACGACGGTATTGATACTAGCTACTTTAAACCCGTTCCCGAAGCAAAGCTCAAGTTACCGAAAATTAATCTTGATCTAACGGAGGCAACGGAAATTGTTACCTATGTAGCAAGGGGTATGGAACCCTATCGCGGCTTTCCGCAGTTAATCGAAGCTATTTCTCTACTGCAAAAACAAAGACCCCAGT
The DNA here is from genome assembly GCA_039025955.1 of Cyanobacteria bacterium P01_C01_bin.72. Classification (GTDB taxonomy): domain Bacteria; phylum Cyanobacteriota; class Cyanobacteriia; order Cyanobacteriales; family Xenococcaceae; genus Waterburya. The sequence continues at coordinate 6,664 of JBCCNG010000104.1, forward strand.
GCCATTTTGTCATTGTTGGTAAAAACAGAGTGGCATACGGCAAACTTCTTCCAGACGGTAAGAATTATAAAGATGTCATGCTAGAGAAGTTTCCTCTAGATCTAAGTCGGGTACATTTTACGGGCTTATTGCCCTATGATGACTATCTCCAAGTACTACAGGCTTCTTCGGTACATATTTATCTAACTCGTCCCTTTGTTTTATCTTGGTCGATGCTAGAAGCCTTATCTGTCGGCTGCGTGATCGTCGCTTCTGATACTGCTCCTGTCAAGGAAGTGATTGAAGATAATGTTAATGGTCTACTAGTAGATTTCTTCTCTCCCCAGCAGGTATGCGATCGCGTAATTGAGGCTTTGGAACAGCCAGAAAAGATGGCAAGTATCCGTACCCAAGCCAGGGAAACAATTCTTGAGAAATATGATTTAGCGAATCTACTACCTCAGCATTTACAATGGGTCAAAGATTCCGTTAATAGTTAACAATCTTAGGGTAGGTAGAGAATATCTGGGAAGTATCGTTTTCCAACTCAAATTTTGCCTACTCATTATTAATCAACAATTTTTTAAAAATATCAATAATAAAAACATCAATAATAATGACACGTAAAACACACAGTAAATTCAGAAAAGCGGAGCTGTTTTTTGAATCTTTAATTTGGAACTTTCGCTTTTTTATTCTTGCCCCAGTTGTTTTTAGTTTATTAAGTGCTTTGCGCTTAATTATGGTTGGTACTTTAGATATCTGGGCGGGGTTGACTCTAGCTTTAGACCCTAGTGATCCTGAAGGTATAATGACCATTAAAACAGTTACTTATATTATTGGCGGTGTTGATTATTATTTAATTGGGATTGTGTTGCTAATCTTTGCTTTTGGTATCTATGAGTTATTCATCTCCGAAATAGAAGTCAAGCACCAAGACGATTCGAGCATTCTGCAAAGTGCTAGTTTAGAAGAGCTAAAAGGCAAACTAGTCAACGTGATTGTCGTTGCCTTAATTGTGAGCTTGTTTAAACAAATGCTAACAATTGAAATTGGAAAACTTAGCGATGTTATTTATATTTCTATGGCAATTTTACTCATTTCTATTAGTCAGTATTTACTACACCTGAGTCATACAAAATCCCATAAGCGATCGCCCAAAGTTATTAGTAATAATAATCATCATTCTCATAAATCTTAAATTTGTTTCTGAATTTTGAAGATGCAATTAAGAAATACAAAATAGTTTTTGTAGTCTTTTAAAACTACTAAGCAAGACTTTTGAAGGTTTAGCTACTTATATGGCTGCAAATTACATGGTGGCAAAATATAAGAAGCAATTTTGCCGTATTTAGCAATGTTGAGCGTGAACTAAAAAATATTGATATTCCTATCTTACGATTTGAGAATGATGAAGTACCTCTTGTTCTGAAGCATTGGTATCGAGGAAATTCAATGCCATACTTAGGGCAGAATCGCAGCTAGGCATAAAATTCCCTGCTGGTAGCGTATCTTGTACGCGAAACTTTTGTAGTCGTTCTTTAACCTGACCATTAGCCCCAACGATGAAAATCTTTCCCTGTCTTTGGCGATGAGCTGCTTTAATTTCCGCTTCAATAGTCATGGCAGCCGTTACACCAACTAAAGGTACATTTGTAAGATCGAGAATCAGAACATCAAAATTTTGTCCCATATGAAAAGCAATTGTTCTTGCTGCTCCATAGCTCATTGGACCACTCATATGAATTAAAATAACCTTGCCTCGTTCCTGAGCTTGACGTAGAAGTTGGCATTCATATGGGGTCAATTCTGTTGTCAGCTCATCATCAGTACTGGAAATAGCTCGAACTTGATCGACTTGAATACTAGTTAAGCGATGAATAGTTAGTATATTCGCTACAAATGCTCCGACCACAACAGCCGTAACTAAATCGACAAATACCGTCAGCAGCAATACTCCATAGGTGACTACTGAGGCTCGTATAGACACTTGACAGATACGCCATAAAAAACTCCAGTCGATGATTTTAGAGCCTACTTGAATTAAAATACCCGCCAGCACAGCATTAGGTATTTGAGCCGTAGTTTCACCAGCCCAGAGAACAATGCAAAGCAAAATCAGGGCGTGAAACATTCCCGATAAAGGAGTTTTTCCTCCCGCCTGTACATTGATAACTGTGCGCATGGTTGCTCCTGCACCTGGAAGCCCACCAAATAATCCAGACAGTACATTACCAATTCCCTGACCGATTAATTCTTGTTCGGAGTCGTGGCGGGTGCGGGTAATATTGTCAGCAACTAAAGAAGTCAGCAACGAATCGATCGCTCCCAAGGTAGCGAGCATTAAAGCGTAACTAACAATATCTCTAATCTGATTGACATTGAGACGAGGTAGTTGTAGCTGAGGAAATCCTTGGGGAATATCGCCTATGCGAGCGATGTCGCTGTTGGGAAATATTAAAACTGAGAGTGAAGTGCAAACAATGAGTGCTAGCAAAGGTGAGGGAACAATTTTTGCCAGTTTTCCCGACCAGCCAAAAACGATCGCCAGGGTTAAAACGCCCAATCCTGCTGCTACTGGGTCGGGATTTGCCAAAGCTTCGGGTAGCTGCTGTAGTGCGTCAATTACACTGCTTTGGGGTGTCTGACCCAATAAAGGCGCAATCTGTAGTACTACGATAATTACGCCGATACCAGACATAAATCCAGAAACTACCGTGTAGGGCATCAGGGTAATAAACTGTCCCAGGCGTAAGATACCAAACAAAATTTGAAACACGCCACTGAGCATTACGGCAGTAAAAGCCATTGCCATCCCACTTTCAGGGTTTTCCGCTATCAGCTTGGTAAATACAGTAGCCATTACTACAGTCATTGGACCAGTTGGACCAGTTACCTGAGAAGGTGTACCGCCAAACAAAGCAGCAAAAAATCCCGTAAAAATAGCTCCATAAAGCCCCGCGATCGCTCCTGCACCCGAAGCTACGCCAAAAGCTAAGGCTAACGGCAAAGCCACTATAGCAGCAGTTAATCCACCAAATAAATCTCCTCTTAAATTATTAAACTGTAAGCGGTTAACTAGTTGCATAGTATTCCATAGGTAAATAGATCTTTTTTATTAGCCTATTCACAGTCATCACAAGTTAAGTCTTTAGGCTGTGCTTGTCTCTGCATCTTGTTTAGGCTTACAGGCTGCGTTAATCGCTTCGATATAGTTATTTGAATATCTAGAAGAATTAAATAAC
>JBCCNG010000105.1:0-9875 GCA_039025955.1 Cyanobacteria bacterium P01_C01_bin.72
ATTTTAACAATGATGGTTTTGATGATTTCCTCGCTCAACAAAAGGGTAGTGCCGATGATAATAACAAGAATACTGCCCGCATCTTTTTCGCCGATGGCGATGGTAACTTCAGCGCGAATGAAAGTATTGTTTTACCAGAAGATCTCAAAATAAAAGGAGACATAACCAATTTACATATAGGGGATTTTAATAATGATGGGGTTGTTGATTTCCTCGCTCAACAAAAGGGTGATGCTGCTGCTGACAACAATAAGAACACTGCTAGAATTATTTCTATTCCAGAAGGCTTTAAAATATTGGGTGGGACTGAAAACGATGACACCTTAACTGCGCCAAATGATGACAATTTCTTCATTGAAGGTTTATCTGGTAATGATTTACTTAATGGAGAAGGGGGAGATGACACTCTTTTAGGCGGAACTGGTAATGACACCCTCAATGGAGGTGCGGGTAACGATATTCTTAAAGGAGGTGCAGGAACTAACGTTCTTAAAGGAGGTGCAGGAAACGATTCTTTCGTCATCGAACCTGATGGACGTCAGATTATCCAAGATTTTGAACGCGGTACAGACAAAATCGATCTCACTGCCTCAGAAGCAACTCAAATTAGACTAGCTCCCAATGGTGAAAACACTAATGTAGTCAACCAAAGCAATGAGGTATTAGCTACCGTTGAAGGTCAGATAATTTCTACTGAAGACTTAACCCTAGTCAGCGAATCCGAACAGCAATTCTTATTCCCAGAATTAAACGTCTCCGAGCAAAATATAACTGAACTGATTAAAGCATGGGGGGATGAGTTTGCCGAGCAACAAGGTAGCAGCATTGCTGGTGATATCGATATGAGTCGCGTCAACTTTGAGTTAAGCGATATTGACTTTGCCCAATCAATAGAAATCCCTTCATCTGGTAGTAGCATTACAAGTATATTTACAAATGCTACGGGAAGTGTCGCCAGTCAAACAATTGAAATTAGTAATGAAAAAACCCTAGAAACCACAATTACTACAGAAAATCAAACATCATTAGGCACCACAACAGGAGTAGCAACCAATACAGAGTTCTCAATTTCTAACACTGTGTCAGCCAAAGGAGGATTAGACATTGCGGGAATTGGCGGAGCAGAATCTGAAACTTCCACCGAAATTAGTGCTTCTTTTGGTATCAGTACGAACCTAGAGAGAACTTTTGAAGAAGTGTTAACTGAATCTAGATCCGAGACAGAATCTCAAACTTCAGGAATCACAGAAACTAACACAATCAACATCAATCCTCAATCGGTTCTCTACAATGACATCGTTACTCTCTCTGGAACTAATGATGTCCCCATCTCGATGAGCTACAGTGTCAGTGGAGATTTTAGGTTCACCTTAGAAAATGGCGAGAGTTTCACCGTACCCATTAATGCTATTCTTCAGCATTACGATTTACAAGATGGTCAACTAGATACCTTCGATGTACCAGAAACAGCTAGTCTTCAAGGAACTGATTTTGATGGTAACGGTACTAACTTATTTTATGCTGATACCCTCAACTTCGAGCAAGTTGGTTCGTTAGAAATTACATCTAATTTTTCCGAGACAACGGTTAGCAGCGTCACCGATGTCTTGCTTAATGGTAGTTTACTGAATGGTAATTCTCTTGCAGGTTTAGAAATCATCCGAGATGAGTTTGGCGCACCACAACAAGTCCGCTATACTGCCAATGCTGAATCAGAACGCTTGTGGATCGTTCAAGACAGTCTCACCAGCAATATGCAGGAAGATATCATTACAGGGTTTGCAGGAAACGATCAAATAGGCATCGATCATGATGAGATTAATAGTGTTCGTGATTTAAATATCGACTACATTGATGGCAATGCGGACATCAGCTTTGGAGAACAACATCTTGCCAGAATAAATGGTGTAGATCCCAATTCTCTTGACTCCTCTGATTTTGTCTTCAGCACTGTAGGAACTGTTTTTGATTCATATACTGCACTAGCTATTTCTAGTAACCAGATTAATTCGTTCGAGGATTTAAACATAAACTATAGTAACGGAAATGCAGATATTCAATTTGAAGGGGAGACTCTTGCTACTTTAGATGAAGTCGCTCCTGGTTCTTTGAACCCTTCTAGCTTGGTCTTCGATACTGAAGGAACTGTTTTGGACTTTTAATCAAGCCTAAGACTCAATAATTAACTGTCTTCAAGCGATCGCTTTATTCCTTAAGAGTAGAGCGATCTTATTTATGAGAGATAGTTGTAGACAAGATAAATAATAGGACTTACGCAAGAATCATCTTAAGAGATAGATTTTTAAGCTGCTGAATCAAATAGTCATCAAGAAGACTATTTTTCAATTGGTAAACATTAGATGATTTAGCGATCGCTAAATCATGTAGCCGAACCCAAACCAGTAGCGCACAACCAAGCGGAAGCAGAGCCTCCAGGCCACCTAGCGACGGTCTGCGCGTACGCGCTGCATTACGCTGAATCCTCGCTTTACGGCACTGACATTTTTCCCATCCAGTAATTGCTTTCCTTCGCGATGTAACTGCTTAATTTTCCATCTAAAGCCATATGCGAAGAGGTATCCTTTAAAACTGGCGACTTTGCCCCGATAGGGGCTGTGGGTCTCACCGCTAACTCATATCAGAAGTTGTAAATATTTTTCTTGTTCGTTTGACCATAGACCGATAAAGTACGTAATATTAGCTGCTGGTAAATCGGTTTAATCACAAAGCAAGTTAAGATTATCAGCAAGCTACTGGTAAACTCCTGTGGCACGATAAAAAGATGGCTATATTTTCGCGCAAAGAAATTCAGGCAACAGCAATTATAATTGACCCGATTTTTCCACTGAAAATGCGATCGCCCGTCTACATTCCTGCCTATATTATTCTGGGTAGCCTCACAAATTTAGGTTTGTTGAGTAATTCTTTGTCAGCGCAAGTTGTTCCTGATAGTAGCCTGGGTACGGAGACAAATACAGCCAATAATGTCACAGAAATTACTGGAGGAACGCAAGCAGGTGATAATTTATTCCATAGCTTTCGGGAATTCTCGGTAGAAACTGGAGCTACCGCTTTTTTCAACAATGGCACACAGATCAACAATATTATTGGTCGTGTAACGGGGAATAGTATCTCGAATATTGATGGTGTGATTCGAGCCAATGGAGATGCTAATTTAATCCTGATTAACCCCAACGGCATTAATCTGGGCAGTAATGCACGGCTAGATATTGGTGGTTCATTTTTGGGTAGCACCGCTGAGAGCATAATTTTTGATAATGGTGCTAGCTTCAGTGCGGACTTAGATACTCAACCGTTATTAACTATTAGTACCCCTGTTGGTCTTCAGCTAGGGCAACAGGCTCAAGGAATTGCGGTAGCAGGACAAGGACTCGACGGCGGATTGGAAATTGCGGCGGGGAATACCTTTGCCTTGGTCGGTAACGGCATAACTTTTGATGGGGGAGTTGTCAGCGTCGAATCGGGCAGGATCGATCTCGGCAGTGTGGAATCGGGAACGGTTAGCATCACAGAAATTGAAACAGGATGGCAACTAGGATACGAAGCAGTGAGTCAGTTCAGTTCCCTACAGCTAAGAGACGAATCAGCTTTACTCAACCCTAACGCCGCCGCTAATCCTACAGGAGGAATTCAGGTACAGGGCAGCAATATTACTCTAGAGCGATCGCAAATTATGGCTCAAACTACAGCCGATGCCGCTGGAGGAGATATTATCATCAATGCTACCGAGTCAATGGTACTGGGGGGAGCAGCAGCATTAGGAGAAAATGCTTCGCACATTGCTAACAACGTAGTACCAAATGCGACGGGCAATGGTGGCTCGATTGAAATCTCGACGGAAAGATTAGATATACAGCCAAGATCGTTTATAGATAACAGTATATTTGGTTCAGGAACGGCGGGAGACATCATAATTACCGCAGGGCAAATCAATTTAACTGGCGCAGGATTTTTAGAATTTCAGCAAAAGTATCGTATTGATGTCCTCGAAGGTAATTTACAGCCAGGCAGTCGCATCACAGGAATCTTTGCGGGAACTGCTACTGACGGCACAGCAGGGGATATTCAAATTGAAACTGATAGCCTCAATCTAACCGAAGGGGCAATTATTTTTACCCCCGTATTTACCTCTGGTAACGGCGGTAATATCAACGTGACAGCAACGGAAATTAGTTTAGATGCCTCGGCAATCCAGAATGGAGGAGGTATTGATAGCACAGCAGATGCCTCTTTGGGCAATATTAATCTTAATAGCGATCGCCTGGAGGTGACCAACGGCGCGAGCGTAATTAATGCGACCTTTGGTGATGTTACAGGAGGAAATATAAATGTATTTGTTGATTCTATCGAGCTACAGGAAAGTTCTCCAGAAAGCATTTTAAGCACAGGTTTGTTTACCAATACCACCTTGGGAACAGGGGCAGGTGGCGATTTAAGCATAGTCGCCCAAAACATCCGCCTTGACGAAGCCGTAATTGCCAGTAATTCGGGGAGTATTTTACCCGACGGGACAATTATTCCCTTTGGTGGCCCAGGAGGCAATATTAATATCCAAGCCAGTGAGAGTATTGAGGCATCGGGGATTGTCTTCCGTCCTGACAACCCTGCTCTATCTGTTGGCAGCGGGATAGGGACAACAACCTACAGTGCCGCTGATGGCGGTAATTTAACTGTTAAGACGGGTAGGCTAACGGTAAGGGAAGGGGGAGATTTAACCTCGGCTACTTTTGGTGCGGGAGATGGAGGTCAGCTAACTGTTGATGCTACTGATTCGGTGGAGCTTGTTGGCTTTATCAATGAAAGAGGTATGAATAGAGGGGGTTTGTTTGCCTCTTCGGATCGGCTGGTTGCCAATGAGCTTGAGACCAATGGCGCTTCGGGGGATATTAGTGTTAGGACTCCTAACTTAACCGTTAGAGATGGGGCAATTATTGATGTACGCAGTACTGGCGCAAATGATGCGGGTAGTATTAAGCTGTTTACCGATACCGCTATCTTGACTGCCGAAGGCTCTTTGTCTGCAACGACAGAAGATGGTGCAGGAGGTAACGTTCAAATCGAAACCAGAACCCTGGAGTTAGATCAAGGGTTGATTAATGCTTCTGTATTAGGAGAAGGAACAGGGGGCGATATTGAAATTAGTGCCAGAGATTCGGTAGAAGTTAAAGGCATTGGTTTTGCAGCATTGCAGGCAACTCTATTTGCTCCTCAGCTACTTAGTCCAGAATTTTTGGCTAGTCTTAGTATTGATCAAATTAATCAGGGTATCTTGGCCGCGACTGCTGGAACGGGGGATGCAGGAACCATTAGCATCGAAGCAGCAAATCTCAAGGTGGAAGAAGGTGGTTTGATTGCTACTGCCACAGGAGGAGCGGGAACAGCAGGAACTATCTTGCTCAATGGCACAGAGTCTATAGTGGTGGATGGCTCATTCATTTCTAACAATACGCTGTTTGGAGGACAAGGCGGTGATATTTCAGTTGAGACGAATCAGTTAGAAATTTTACAGGGAGGACAGATTACTGCTTCTACTCTGGGTATGGGAGACGGCGGTAACGTCAAAATCAATGCCGCAGAATCAGTAGTGGTGGTAGGTGATGGCGGTGAATCAACATTGGTCAGTAATATCTCCGTTGGCGCACTACCTCTGCTTGATACCTCGGGCAACGGCGGCGATCTCACCATTAATACTGGTGAACTAGATATCGATGGCGGAGAGATTTCGATTGGTTCAGTTGGTAGCGGTGATGCGGGAAATCTTGAGGTGGATGCAGAGTCAATTATGCTGGACAATCAGGGAGTAATCTCCGCAGATACTCAATCAGGGGTTGGTGGCAACATTGTCTTAAATTCTGACAATATCATTTTGCAGGGAGAGAGCCTGACTACAGCAACGGCAATAGGTTCTGCTGATGGAGGCAACATTACCATTGAGGCAAACAACATTGTGGCTTTAGAAGATAGTCAAATTATCGCTAATGCTTTTATGGGCATGGGAGGCAATATTCAAATTGACACTGAAGGGCTGCTAATCTGTACCACCTGCCAAATTACGGCTAGTTCAACATTGGGAGTAGATGGTGTGGTAGACATTGAAACTTTAGAACCAACCACTTTAAATACCCTGGATGTTAGACCGCAGTTAACTCAATCTCAAGAAGAAGTAGCCGTTGCCTGTCCTTCCGAACCCACTGCCAATGCTAGTAAGCTTACCATTACTGGTCGTGGTGGCTTGCCCGATCAACCCCAGGAACTACTTTATGGGCGATCGCTAATCGAGTTTGCCCCCCCTCCAGCAGCGGCGGCAGCAACAGCCACTAAAGCTACCTTACCTTCTCCCGCCCGTGGCTGGTATCGTAATGCTAGGGGAAAAGTTATCCTGACGGCTCAAGCTACGGGTCTATCCCCCCGCAATTCAGGGATTAATGGGGCAAATTGTCATAATTAACATGAGTATTTTTAAGCAAATCCTCAATGCGATCGACGATCCGCAGAAAGAGGCAAGTAACAACCAGCTTGGTTCAATTTTGGACACCGTACAGCAATTAAGCGGCAGTTATCAGACGAACCCTAGTGCTGTCCAGTCGGCAATGTCTATTGTGGGCAGCTACACTAAATCCGCATTACAGCAGCAGCGTAATCAGGGTGGTGCAGCACAGGTAAACCAAATGTTGAGTCAGTTTGGGGGAACACAGGCTAGCCCTCAAGTTCTCTCGGCTTTGTTTGGCAGTTCTCAGCTACAGAGCATGATTGGGCAAATTGCCAGCCGCACAGGTCTTAATGCACGAACAATCCAGTCGATGCTACCGATTCTTGTACCATTGGTGCTCAATTTGTTACGAACGGGTAACAACAAAAACAGTGTTCAAGGAACTAACTCTGTATTAAACAGCTTTCTGGATGCTGACGGTGATGGGGACGTTGATATCAGCGACATGATAGCCATGGCTTCTCGTCATTTAGGCAGATAGAACAGTTAACACTAACGCGAAGCTAATATCTTAAGAGTAACCAGAGTATATTGAGTTTTACCCCTAACAGTCATGGAAATAGAAAAACGATCGCTGGGAACATCGGCAGTAAAAATCACGCCAATTTTGCTCGGTACGTGGCAAGCTGGCAAAAAGATGTGGTCGGGAATTGATGATAGTGAAACCATTGAGGCTATTCGAGCTGGCGTAGAAGCGGGGATTACGACTATCGATACAGCAGAGATATACGGAGAAGGTCATTCTGAGCAGATTGTAGCTCAAGCGGTGGGCGATCGCCGTGATCGCTTGGAGTATGCTTCTAAAGTGTTTGCCAATCATCTTAAGTATGACGAGGTGATTAGCGCCTGTGAAAGATCCCTCCGCAATCTACAAACAGACTATCTCGATCTCTACCAGATCCATTGGCCCTCTGGTTCGTTTGGCAATGATCCTGTACCGATAGAGGAAACCATGAAGGCTTTGATTAAGCTCAAAGAAGCAGGCAAAATTAGGGCGATTGGCGTGTCTAATTTTAATCGCCAGCAGTTAGCTGAAGCTAGCACCTACGGCAGAATTGATAGCCTACAGCCCCCCTATTCTCTTTTCTGGCGCAAAATTGAGCAAGATGCGATTCCCTACTGCATCGAACATGATATTTCTGTCTTAGCCTATTCTTCAATTGCTCAAGGACTGCTAACAGGCAAATTTCGTCCTGGTCATCAGTTCGACCCAGAAGATCATCGTAGTGCTAACGTACTGTTTCAAGGGGAAAACTTTGAGCGGGCAACTCAAGCTTTAGAACAGCTTAAGCCAATCGCGGAGAGCTATAGCTGCTCTTTGGCTCAACTTTCCCTCGCCTGGTTAATTGCCCAACCCCAAGCTAATGCGATCGCTGGAGTCAGAACTGTAGAACATGCTCAGAATAATGCTCAAGCAGCTAAAATCGATTTAACGGCAGAAGACTTACAGAAGATTGATCATATCGGTAGACAGGTAACGGATCACCTGGACGACAATCCTGTGATGTGGAATTGGTAGTCTTATGAGGGGTATCCACTCAAACATTTTTAGATGAAATTCATCTCATGTCAGAGTATCAGGTGGGAGGGAGTCTCAGCCTTAATGCAGCGACTTATGTTGTTCGACAGGCAGACAGCGAACTTTATCAAGCATTGTCGAAAGATGAGTTTTGCTATGTTTTTAACTGTCGCCAAATGGGAAAATCAAGCCTGCGGGTTCAGGTTAAGAACCGTTTAGAGCAGCAGGGAGTTGCTTGTGTCTCCATTGACATGACGAATATTGGCAGTCAGTCCATTGCCCCCCTGCAATGGTACAAAAGCATTGCCTCGGAAATTTGGCGTGGCTTGAACCTGATGAGCCAAGTTTCCCTGAAGCGATGGTGGCAAGAACAGGAAGATTTAACGCCGATTCAGCATCTGCATCTTTTCATCACCGATATAGTTTTGCCACAAATTGAGGCAGATCAGATTGTCATTTTTATTGATGAAATCGACAGCATTTTAAGCCTTGATTTTGATACCGATGATTTTTTTGCGCTAATTCGCTATTTCTATAACGTCAGGGCAGAACATCCAGAATACAAACGTTTAAGCTTTGCTTTATTTGGCGTAGCAACTCCCAGTGAATTGATTCGCGATTCGAGTCGTACTCCTTTCAATATCGGCACAGCGATCGCCCTATCGGGTTTCACCCTGGCAGAATCTCAGCCTCTAAAGGCAGGATTAGGAGACTCTGAAGCTCACTCTGAGAAAATACTGCAAGAAATTTTAAGCTGGACAGGAGGACAGCCATTTCTAACTCAAAAACTTTGTCAACTAGTCAAGGACGCGATCGCCGCTGGGGAGTATCAGGAAGGAGAAAATGAAGGGCAATGGGTCGAAGATTTAGTGCAGCGCAACATTATTGACAATTGGCAAGCCCAAGACGAGCCAGAACATCTCAAAACAATTCGCGATCGCTTATTGCGTAATCAGACTAAAGCCAATCGCTTACTAGGTTTGAGTCAAGAAATATATCGTCAGGGATTTATTGCGGTAGATGATAGCCCCGAGCAAAAAGATTTACTGTTATCTAACTTAGTAGTCAAACAAGACGGTAAGCTGGTCTTCCGTAATCGTATTTACCAGCAGATTTTTAATCTCCAGTGGCTGAAGCAACAGCAGACAAAACTCAACCCTTTTGATAAAGAAGCCCAACTATGGCTTGATTCGGCGGGTCAAGATAAATCTCGTCTACTACGAGGAAAGGCTCTACAAGAAGCTCAGGCTTGGGCTAAGGTACATAGTATTTCCCAATCAGAATATCAATTTTTGACAGCATCTCAAGAACAAGAACAACTAGCAGTGAGGCAAAAGTTAGATTTAGAAAGACTGTGGGCGATCGAAACTCGTTTATTACAGGAGCAAAAACTAGCAAAAACCCAAAGATTTTTACTCAGTACCATTGGCGCAGCTTTGATGATGACAAGTTTTTTGGGGGTCATGGTCTGGGAAAAATTTACTCAGGCCAGGGCTAATGAAGTGATCGCTCTCAGCAACTTTTCCCATTCTCTCTACGTTTCCGATCATCGGTTTGCCGCGCTGCTCAAAGCAATAGAAGCTACGGTTAAAAATCGCCGCTCTTGGGTTTATCATCAAGTCTCGACAGCTACTGCTCAGGCTGAATCAGCATTACGCCAGGCAGTATACGGAGTGATGGAATACAACCGTTTGTCAGGTAATTTGGGGACAGCATTTGCGGTGACAATAGTTTGGTTGTCGGGACTAAAATCCACCGCAAATGCTGTCCCCAAATTACCTGACAAGCGATTGTATTCCATCACTCCGTATACTGCTCAGGCTGAATCAGCATTACGCCAGGCAG
>JBCCNG010000106.1:0-9846 GCA_039025955.1 Cyanobacteria bacterium P01_C01_bin.72
ATCGCCTTAGAACGATATGCCTCGGGAGCAGCAGCGGGAAACTTAGCGATCGCCTTTTCCAGATAAACTACGGCTTCGTCACCACTGGAAATACTGGCTAGGTAGACTAAAGCCTGTCCTGCTTCTCGGGAGTCATGATATTCTCTGAGCAGCCTGTGGTAAGCTCGACGGGCAGTATCCAAATTACCGTTACGATGAAATCCCCGAGCGGCACGGTAAAGATTACGGGGAATTGGTCGGGCATAAATATAGGCATCAGCCGCCTTACGATGCTCTCCTTCGCGCCAGTAACCATCGGCAATAGCTTCCCAGTCATCGGCAGTTAACTTGGCTGGATATTCCAATACAAGGCGATCGCGAATCGAATTGAGATTTGGCTCTCGACTATAGGTTGCTAAAAGCAGTAGCAGCTGATGTTGATCTCGATTTGAGCGTAAACTCTGGCGAGCAATGTTTTGAGTCAGGGGATGGTAGGGAAATTGTTTTATCAGCCTCGCTAACGGTAGGGATTTATCTTCTGCTAGCAGAGCTAGGGCATTAGCAGTTAAGGGATGTTGGGGATATGTTTTGATTAAATGGTTTAGAGTTTTTTGAGCCGTTTGGGGACGCTGATTAAGCTGATGTGCCTGGGCGATCTTGAAGAGAATCTGGGGACGTAGCAAGGGATAATCTTTTGCCAATCCTGTGAGATAAGTTAATGCCTGTTTGCCTTTGCCCTGTTGAATTAAATCCGTTGCCAGTAAATATTGAGCGCGATGGCGATCTCGAACCATTTGAGATGATAGACCACGCTCCTGCTGCTCTACTAAAGACTGTAGCTGGGATTGCCGAGCAGCGGGAGAGAGTGATCGCAGAGTAACCAAAGTAGAAGTTGTGCGACTCTGGGAGGAAAATTTGGCAGGGCGATTGTTGAAACTGCGTACAGCCCACCAGCCAAGACTGCACAAGAGGAGCAGCGCAATTAACTGATAATATTTTGGGAATTGCGGTTTTTTGTCTCTGGGTTGAAGCGGAGCAAGTTTTTTTAGTCGCACAGGGGATTCTAGCATGAGTCAACTAAGAGAGGATTCGTTGTCGGTCAGCATAACAATCTGGTCTAAATCTGCTAATTCAATCGGACATCGGCGATTATTTGGGGATTAGATTAAGGACATAATGATGATAGTGAGCAGCATGATGATTTGGAACTATGATTACTAGCTTTGCGTCAAATGCTCATAACTAATCTACATAGAGAAATATTTTTGTCCAGTCATGTTTAACGCAAAATACCCCAAAATAGCCACCTCCAGTTTGTTGATTTTGTTTACTTTGACAGCAACAGTCGCCAGCTTTGCCAATATAACCTCTGCTCAAGCACAGCTTTTTCCTGAATCCAGCCCCTCTCGACCAACCAGAGAGCGAGACTATAACTCTCCCAGTAGACAAAGAGAACGAGATGTCGTTATCGATACTGTGCCACGGGGATTTATCATTCCCGTTGAATATGAAGAGGAGAAAATTCTGTTGACCCCAGAAGAAACTGTCCCCATCACCCTTTTGGTAGCGGCAGATATCAAAGACAGCAGACGCAACGTGCTGATTCCCTATAACAGCGAAATTGTCGGGCAAATTGAACCCGCTGACGATGAATCTGGCTCATTCTTTACGGCGGAGGAGATTATCTTTCCTGATGGCTCAAGGCAGCGCATTGATGCAGTATCTGAGGTGGTTACTCGTCGAGAGACGATTAAGGAAGGGGCTAGCACAGGAGATATCCTTAAGGGTGCTGCTATTGGCGGGGCAGCGGCAGCGGTACTATCAGAAATCTTTGGGGATATTGGTGCGCTAGAGGTTCTGGGGGGCGCTGGAGCAGGCGCTCTGGCGGGTTTGCTGCTGGGGGGAAAAGAAGTCGAACTAGTTTCCATTGACCCCAACAACGACTTAGATTTAACTTTGCTTTCCAGTTTAAGACTGCGTTAAGCCTTAAACAAATCTTAAGCAATTTCTCTGGCTCTTGTTACATAATTTAACCAGTATTTTAACCAGCATTCGATTTACAGCGCTGTCATTAAGCAGCTTAATATCTTAGCTGAGTTGAAAAATGAACGTTACTAAATCACCCTTGCCCAACGCCAGGCGATCGCCTGTTCTTAAACGATGACGGTTTCCCTTTTGTAACGGAGCATGATTGACATATGTGCCGTTAGAACTGCCCGTATCTTCTACATAGTAAACATCTCCCTCAATTCGAATATCAGCATGAATTCGCGATACTATTTCTGAATCGGGAAACCCTGATACATCGATATCTGGTGGTATCTGAGCATTGGGTTTGCCAAAATGAACTACATTTAAATTAGAGGGAATTTCAATTGTGGTATTGCTTTGTAAATGAAGCAAACTAGCTTTTTGTACCTGTAGCTGAGTTGCCCCGGCCATTGCTTGATTCACTACACTAGGAACTTCTGAGACTGCTGGTTCTGGATCAAACTCACTAACGACAGATTGAGCCTCGCTCTGAGGAATAACTTCATGGGCAAGAGATTCAACTTCTGGAGTTACCGGCTCTAAATCTGGTATGTCGGTAGGAGAAGGCGTGACATCATCATTGCTGCCTTCTGGGGTTACTTCGGCAAAGTCAGTTTCAGGGGCAGCGGTCAAATCAGAACCTCCCGTCAGCTCTACCTCGGGAAAATCACTGGGCAACTCCGAAACTGGAGCGATAGCTGGTTCTTTGAGTTCTGGCTCGTTGGGTTCTGGCTCATCCCAAGGACTCTGAATTGGCGAATAAACCGAAGTTTCGGGCATTATTTCTGGATTTCCTGCCGCGAGAGGAATCTCATCGGGGAAAGGAATTTCTTCTAGAGACGATAGATTAGGCACGGGAGCAATTCCAGTTTCTTCTAGAGACGGCGTTGAGCGAGATTCTGCTTGCAAATTAAAGCCACATTGACCACAAAAAGTAGCATCTGTTTGCACTGAAGCTCCACAGTTAGGACAGCCAGCTGTAGCTGGAAGGGGAGTATAACAATTTTCGCATTGCAAAGAACCTTCAGGATTTTGATGGTTGCAACTAGGGCAAGTAATCATAAGACTTTAAAAAGTAACTATTACACTGCTACCGACATAGGTATTTTTTTCACCACACTATACTATCCTTTGAATTAAGGTTAGTGTAAATCTCTCAGTAAAAGTGGGTTTATTTAACCAAGCCAGCTATTTAAGTTCAAAACCCCTATCTTTATTCTCTAGAAAGCTGATTTACAGTTCGACAGCGGCGGCTTGATCTAGAAGCCACAGTAATTCTCCCCGTGGCTGAATCTGGCGAGAAGGGTAGGCTGTAGCATCACCCTGAAGTGCAAAAATCTGCTGTAGTGCAGCACGCTTATTTTCTCCTGAAACCAGGAACACAACGTTTTTTGCCTGGTTAATTAAGGGGATAGAGAAAGTTAGCCTGGGTTGACCATCTTTATTGCCCACTGTTACCCAATGCTCTCTTTCCTTTAATGCTTCTGTGTGGGGAAACAGTGAAGCTGTATGTCCGTCATCTCCCATACCAAGAAGGATTAAATCGAAGCTAGGAAATCCCTGAGACAGACCAAAAAATTCTTTTAATTCTGTTTCATGACGTTGAGCATCCTGCTGGGGATTTTCTCCCGTAATCTGCATGGGATGAATGTTGCTGGGGGGAATATCAATTTTATCTAGCCAGGCAGTGCGCGCCATTAATTGGTTGCTGTCAGGATGATCGGCGGGTACATAGCGTTCATCACCCCAAAAGACATGAATTTTTGACCAGGGTAGGGAGTCTTCTGCTAAAGCGGCGTATAGTGGGCGAGGGGTACTGCCACCAGCTAAGGCGATTGTAAATCTTCCTTGAGCCTCAATTGTGCTACGCATAAGTTCTAAAACAATCTCATGCCCTCTCTCCACTAAAGCTGGTTTATCAGCGAGAACTTCTATATTTTGATTTAAAATAACCATTTTTATATTCCTCCATATCAAAAGACGCAAAATATACTGATCCTGGTAGCTTGACTAATTTAGTCAGCAGCAGCAAGAGCCTAATTTTAAGATCGTTTATTTTAGAACCTACGAGCAGAAACATAACCAAAATTTAAGTATGTTGGGAATCATCGGGAATATCATAGAAAGTTTTACTTTTATACAGCTCAGAACCCAGTTGTTTACCTGAAAAGGCAATCAGGGGAATCAGGTCGGGTAGAATATGATTCATGATTCCATATGTCAGAAAAACGTGACTAAGAATAATTCATTTGTCTAGGTTGATGTCAACACTTGCAACAATTATTCATAAGCTTTAAAACTTATATATAGAGTTACATCATACAAATTTAGTTGTGAGGAGAGTAATCGCTCTGTGCTGCAACGTATAAAACAAGATTTAAAAAGTGATTTAATTGCGGGTTTGCTGGTGGTTATTCCCCTAGCAACGACGATCTGGCTGTCTATTTCTACCGCAAAATGGGCGATCAATCTATTTACCCGTATTCCCAAACAGATTAATCCCTTTGATGGCTTAAATCCTCTACTGACGGACATACTAAATTTTTCCGTTGGCTTGGCTGTTCCTCTGTTAAGCATTCTGATTATCGGCTTAATGGCGAGAAACATTGCGGGGCGTTGGTTATTAGACTTTGGCGAGCAATTTCTTCAGGCGATTCCTTTAGCGGGTTCGGTATATAAGACTTTGAAGCAGATTTTGGAAACACTGCTAAGTGATTCTAAAACCAAGTTTAGAAGAGTGGTGCTGATTGAGTATCCCCGTAAGGGAGTTTGGACAATGGGCTTTGTGACTGGCAAAGTTAGCCCGCAACTTCAAACTCATCTTCAGGATGAAATGATCAGCGTCTTCATTCCCACTACGCCGAACCCTACTTCTGGCTGGTATGCAGTATTTCCGCAAAAAGAAGCTATTGATCTTGATCTTTCGATTGAGGATGCTTTTAAGGTGTTAATCTCTGGCGGAATTGTCAGTCCAGAAATGCCTCAAGCTAAACCTTCTTTCTCGGCTCATAAGCCATCCAAGAAGCTCATGGTTAAAAATGCTCTGGTAGGGGAAAAATCAGGGTTGATTTCGCTGGAAGAGGAAAGTTAGTCGAAGACAGTATAATAATTAAGCTTGATAGAATTAATCGAGCATCTATTATTAATCCACGATCGCTCGTAACATGGCTCTGCGTAAACAACCCCGAAGTATTGCTCGCGAATTAGCTCTGCTTAGTATTAGTCAGGTTAAAACTAAACAGGGAAAGCTGGCTCAAGATGAGCTAGACAGCTTAGTTTTAGCAGCTATTCGGACTTTGACTATTGAAGTACAGGATAATCTCGAAGCTGCTTCCGCTGAAATTAAGCGTGGAGAAGAGCGACTGCTGAGTAGTGAAACCCGTGCTAGCGATTTAAGCAGCGCCAAAGTGATGATTCAAGAAGCACTGGCAGTTTCTCAGGCGGCGATTAATCGGGTGGGGATGGCGATGGAATTCCCTGAATTTTTGCAGCTTACTAATAAGGAGCAGGTGAAGCAATACGCTACAGAGTTGATTGTCACCGTTAATGAACACCGTCAGGAAATAGAAGCGGCAATTGAAGCGGTTTTGGTTGGTTGGCAGCTTAGTCGTCTCCCGAAAATAGATCGAGATATTTTACGCATTTCCGTCGCCGAAATAGTTTATCTGCAAGTCCCTGAAAAAGTAGCCATTAATGAATCAGTTGAGCTTGCCAAACGCTACTCTGATGAAGATGGTTTTCGATTTATTAACGGAGTACTGCGTCGATTGAGCGATCGCCGTAAACAGGGTACATCTGAACTAGAAACTTTGGAGATAGAGCCAATCGGGGTAATGGAAACGGCAACGGCGGCAGAAATAGGCAAGATGGAGGAGAAAGCAGAAGTTGCTCAATCTAAGCCCATCGAGCAAAATCGAACTCCTAGGGTATTACCAATTGTGCAGCAAGCTCCCTCCAATCAGGATTAGATTAAATGCGATCGCCTTCAGTTAGATACTCTAAATTATTAATCTAACAAAGCAATAGCTTTTGCCTTATTTGCTCGATGTCGATCATTTTAGTTGATTCCTGCTCATTGTAAGCACCACCAAAAGCCTCGATAGCTGCACCCTCTATCGCTAGTGTCAAAGCATCGTCGATAATCTCTAGCAGATCTGCTTTTGTGGCATAGTAGCCGCCAGATTTACGGCGCTTGTTATACTAAATCCTGTTTCCATTGAATACTTAAAACTTGTATGAAGGCAGAGGGCGGAGGGCAGAAGTAAGATGTACCTCACCACTGTGAGAATTGCTATAGATAGTAGGTAGTAGATATCAAGCATCATCTATTTCTTGATTAGCTGTACTCAATTTGCTCAATTTACAAAACTTCAGTTTTCTATGGGGACGAGATTTATATATCTTTTAGGTGAAGCGTCCAAGAGGAATTTTGATTAGAATCAAAAATAAGACATACTAATAAAGATATCTGAAAGGATATTCCAAATATCATGTTAACTAGTGCTAAACAGGTATTTAAAGTCAGTGCGATCGCTTTAGGATTTATAGCTTTAAGTTCTGCTTTCGTGGTTAATGCCCAAATTAGATCATCCGACAGTTTTAACTTTGAGCAACTGCAAACGGGGGAAAACCTTAACTGGAGTTTTTCCAGTGAAGATGAAACAATTTCCATTCAAGATAATCTTCTAGAGTTAGAAGAAATTAGTATATCCGAACCAGAGGATTTTAATATACGGTTAGTTGACGAAAACGATTATAAACCTTGGGGTAACACAGGAGACAAAGAAGCTTATTCTTTTGAAGCAGAAGTTTATGAATATTGAGATTTGGAGTTCAACACTATTGAACCGATTAATATGATTCCTTCTTGGTTGGCAATTGGGCTTGTTACTCTTGCCATTCCCTTTATCTGCAATCGCTTCATTTCTAGCAGAGATTTTCGCTGGTTTAGACGTTTACGTCGTCCCGACTGGCTCACATTTGAATGGGCAATTCCTATAATCTGGACGGTAGTTTTTATCTGTGGTGGCTGGTCAGCCTATAATGTTTGGCAAGCTGATCCTGGCAGTAGCTCAACCTGGCTGTTGATGGGTTTATATGTAGTAGTAGAAACAGCTATCTCTCTCTACACGGTCGTAATGTGTAGAACTCGCAGTCTTAGGGTTGGCACGATTATCGGTGGTACAGGGTTTTTTCTGGGAGCAATTTTAGCAACCTGGGTACAGCCTATTTCAGGTACAGCATTGCTACTATTACTGCCCTATTTACTATGGAGTCCTGTGGGAACATTTGTTACCTGGCAGATGATGCAGTTAAATCCTGCTGATGTCTGATTGAACTTGATTTAAACACTTAATTTAAAAAATATCGGCGATCGCCTTTAAACGCCTTCAATCAAGCTACTGAGAAGAAGATGCAGCGTTAGTATTGCCACCATGGACAGTTTTAACCCATTTCAAACGTTTAGGACGAATAGACATTCTGGCAGTTACGCTAGACATGACAATCTGCCAATGAAGCATGTAGACTAAACCGCGCAAAGACTGACCGAAAATTTGCCCCAGAGTGGAAAGACTGACAGAATTACCAGATGCCTGTCGAATACGAACTAAACCCCGCAACATACCCCAGAAACCCCAGGCAAAAAGTAGACCAGTAAAAGGACTAAGGATTGGTAAACGGTGACGAGCGATCGCCATAATACCATCAGGAATATTAGCCGCAGGAATAATATATTGCAGCAGCATCCAGCAAAGTAAATCGACTCGCTTGCCAAATCCCATGGGAGTACGGAAGATGTAGCGCCAGTAGTCGAGATAGCGTTGATAGCCTCCTTCCGCCCAACGATTACGCTGATGCCAGAGTGAATAGGCGCTGGTTACTCCTTCTTCTAATACGGGAGGAGTAAGAAGAAAACCAATTTTCCAGTTGTCTAGGTGCAGACGGATAGTGAGATCTAAGTCATCAGTAATAGTTTCTTCATTCCAACCACCACAGCTATGCAGCGCCGCACGACTAACAAATTGTCCATTACCTCTAAGTTCGCCAATACCCCCAACGGCAATCCGCTGCTGCTGAACATAGCTATCAAGCGCCATTTCTGTAGCCTGCCCTCTAGTCCAAAAGTTATCGTCGGTATTGGCGATCGCTTTGCGGACTTGAACTGCTCCTATTTGGGGCTGCTCAAACAACGGCACAACTCGTCTCAATAGGTCGGGAGACACCTTCGCATCAGCATCAAACACGCCAATTAAATCGCCGAAGGTTTGAGGAATTACCTGATTTAACGCTCCTGACTTGCCCCCCCCAGCATTAGCGGCACGGTGAACTACCTTCAGTTGAGGATACTTAAGGGCTAGTCGGTCCAGAATCTCAGGGGTATTATCAGTGCTGCGATCGTCAATTGCCCAGACCTCATATTTATCTGCGGGATAGTCCAGACTACAGAGCATTGTCACCAGATTGCTAATCACTACTTCCTCATTCTTGGCGGCTACCAACAGGGAGATTTTAGGAGCATCTGCCAGATTGGCATCGGCTAACGCTTCGGGTACAGGGTCGGGTTTAGCCAACAAACAGCGCAGTATTTGTATCCCGACTAAAGATGTGAAGCCATAGACCAGCCAAATTCCCCAACTAACCAGATGGAGTGCCAGAATAACTAGCCAAGTCGCCATCAACAAAAAAGCAGCTTTCTGTCTACGTCCAGCTAGACCCTGAAAAAAGTCCTCGCAAAACTCTTCCTCAGCAACTTCTGGATCTGATAATTCAGAGAGAAGAGAATTAATGGGATCTAAATCGCTGACTGATTCTTCTTTTGACCAATAATTCTCTGTCATAATTATGTTTTAAATCTGCGCTCTGCTCAAAAGTTATGAGGATGTCGCTGTTGATTCACCAATCAACAACTTATTTATTCTTCATTATTTTGACTCAATTGTAGTTATAATTGTAAACTTTCTTGGCTAAAAATGAGTCTACTAACTGCTTAATCTCTCTTTTTTTGGTTCTCTGGCTCTTTTTTGGTTAGAGTTAGATAGCAACAGTAGTTTAATTTTTGTAAATTTAATTAAAGTTTTAGCAACATGAGTAGCGGCAGTTGGGTTACAGGATTGGCGATCGCCTTAGCCTCAGTATTGTGGGTTGAGGTAGTTAGAGATTTTTATCATACCCTGTCTCATCTTTGGCAACCGTTATATCGTCTACATGTCTGGCATCATAAGGTTTTTCGCTCTGATCTTTCTGTGGTTAGTGAAAAGATTTACCGTCAGGCGCATTGGTATAATGATGTTCCTGAATCGTTAGTGATGCTAGTGTTGAGTATTTTGCCCTGGCAGCTTAGCCAGTCGTGGAACTTTACGCCTCAGTGGGCTGCCTGGACGGGTTCTGTATACACCCTCAGCTTCCTTCTGGGAGCGATCGCTCGGGGGCTGGGTATTCCCTGGATCGATGAACTGACGGATGTGACTCACCGACCAGGAAAATTTACCAACTTGCCTTCCCGCTGGTTTGTTAATCGCCCTTATCACTGGCGACACCATTTTGATAATCAAGATGCCTATTTTTCTGGCACTTTGACTCTGGTCGATAAACTAATGGGTACAGCATTGTCCCTCAAAAACAAACGTATTGCCGTGACTGGAGCATCAGGTACTTTAGGTAAGGCTTTGCTGACTCAGCTACATTTAGCAGGGGCGAAGGTAATTGC
Organism: Cyanobacteria bacterium P01_C01_bin.72; assembly: GCA_039025955.1. Taxonomy (GTDB): domain Bacteria; phylum Cyanobacteriota; class Cyanobacteriia; order Cyanobacteriales; family Xenococcaceae; genus Waterburya. The sequence continues at coordinate 9,719 of JBCCNG010000106.1, forward strand.
CCTAACTTCTTCCGAGACAGAAATTACTCTGGATCTTGCAGGTCAGAAAATACCCGTGAAGACAATATCTTGGCAGACAGGAGAGGAAGAGAATTTGCGCTCTAAGTTAGCCAAAGTAGATATTTTGA
>JBCCNG010000107.1:0-9844 GCA_039025955.1 Cyanobacteria bacterium P01_C01_bin.72
ACAGAATCCTCAAACGTTTTAGCTCTATTGCTAGAGTTTAAGCATTTTTACTCGAACACAAAACCCGTACTGAAACTTCTTGGTACGGGTTTTATAGTCATACAAGATTAGATTCAGACCAGTTAATGTATCTGTTCGTAAGAATGTAGGATAACAAATTAAAAGCAACATCCGTTCTCAATTTAATCATGTCCCAACTCCAATACGTAATCCTTGAAATACCTACTTTAGATAATATTGATCGGCATGGCTTAGTAACAAACAACTAGCAAAATTCAAGACAAGAGTGGGAAATTGACAATGAATAGGGGACAATAGACAATTAGCGGCTGACGGGCTGCACAATATAATTCGAGTCATAACAATAGATATATTTAATGATTTGGCCTTTTAAAAGAACAAAAAAACAAATTGCGCGGATCGAAATTACTGGTGCGATCGCTTCTGAAACTCGCAAACAGGTTTTAAAAGCGTTCAAAACTATTGAAGAGAAAAAATTTCCCGCCCTGTTGCTGCGGATAGATTCTCCTGGAGGGACGGTAGCCGATTCCCACGAGATATTTACGGCTCTGCAAAGATTACAGTCTGATCAGGATGTTAAAGTTGTTGCTAGCTTTGGTAACATCTCTGCTTCTGGTGGAGTCTATATTGGTGTTGGTGCAAAACACATTGTTTCCAATCCTGGTACGATTACGGGCAGTATTGGGGTCATTCTGCGAGGCAACAACATTGAAAGACTTTTAGACCGAGTGGGAGTTTCTTTTAAGGTAATTAAATCTGGTCCTTACAAAGATATTTTGGCATTTGACCGCCCCACCACCAAAGAAGAAGAAGACATTTTACAACAGTTAATTGATGTCAGCTACGGTCAGTTTGTGGCAACTGTGGCGAAAGGTCGCGGCTTGGAGGAAGAGACAGTTAGAACTTTTGCCGATGGTCGGGTGTTTACAGGAGAACAGGCTCTAAAATTGGGACTGGTAGACCGCTTGGGGACAGAAGAAGATGCTCGCCGCTGGGCAGCAGAATTAGCTGGCTTGGACCCTGATAAAACTGAATGTTTCAATATTGAAGAACCAAAACCTCTGATCAACCGCTTTATTCCTGGCAGAAGTCAGACTCAATCGGGTATTGGCATGGCACTTGATCAACTTCAGTTTGAACTTTCTACCAATGGTTTACCGCTATGGCTTTATCGTCCTTGAACAAAATTGGTTTAAGTAGTTGATTTGGAAGTTTATTTCGGGCTTTTGATTAGTAGCTTGAGGCTTTCACAAGTTTTGAGATAATGATGTGGTGATAAGGTCAAAATCAAATTAGGAAAAAAAAATGGTTGAGTGGCAAGTAAGGGGCATTCGCGGAGCAACAACCGTTACGGAGAACACAGTAGCGGCTATGAGTAATGCAGTTCACGAGCTTTTAACAGAAATTGAAGTTCACAACTTGTTTCAACCACCAGATATTGTCTGCGTTTTTTTCACTGTTACTGCCGATCTTGATGCGATATTTCCTGCTGCTGTGGCTCGAAAACGCCCAGGCTGGGATCATGTACCTCTAATCGATTTGCAGCAAATGCACGTCCAGGGTAGTCTGGAACGCTGTATTCGTGTTTTGCTCCAGGTTAATACCATGCAGCCACAGTCGGCGATGGTTCATCGTTATTTGCATCAAGCCCAAGTCTTACGTCCTGATTTGAATGTTCGCTTAACTACTAACACTTAGCCATTTCCCCTGGGCAATTTGCCGTCTTTAGAGCCAAAAGCTAAAAGCTGGATTCAATTTATCTTTCGCTATTCACGGTTAACCAAAACTGTTAGCTGACAATCTTGTGATGTCGATCGCTATATAGATAAACTTAAGTATAGTTACTGCACACAAAGGAACGATTAAACAAGGATGCAAATTAAAGCAACCGAACAAGCATTACTAGACTGGACTGGTGATCTACTAGCAGTAGGTATTGCAGAAGGAGAAACAGAATTAACGGGAGATTTGGCTACCCTGGATGAGAAGTTGGCAGGGACAATTTCTGAACTGATTACGGACGAAGAGTTTGCAGGTAAATCTGGCACTACCGCAGTGGGTCGCGTTGGTGGCAAGAACCCTGTACGGAAAGTTGCCCTAATCGGTCTAGGTAAATCAGCAGATTTGACTCTGAATAGCTGGCGTGAGGCAGCAGCGGCGATCGCTCGTTTGGCGAAGAAAGAAAAAACCTTGGGCATCAGCCTCCCCCAAAGTTCAGACTCGGCTACGGATGTAGCTCAGGCAATTACAGAGGCGATTATTTTATCTCTTCATGAAGATAATCGTTTTAAGTCTGAACCAGAATCAAAAGAGCCGAAGCTAGAAACTGTTGAACTAATTGGCTTGGCTGGACAAGATAAGGCGATCGCCAAGGGGACAACTGTCGCCGAGGGGGTGATTTTAGCACGGGAATTAGTCAACGCCCCCGCCAACGAAGTAACTCCCGTAACTATGGCAGAAACAGCCCAGCAACTAGCTCAGGACTATGGTTTAGAAATCAAAATTTTAGAAGAGTCAGACTGTGCTGCTTTTGAACAGGGTATGGGTGCATATCTTGGAGTGGGACAGGCTTCTGATATTCCTCCTAAGTTTATTCATCTGATTTATAAGCCAGAAGGCACAGCCAAGCGTAAGGTGGCAATTGTCGGGAAAAGCCTCACCTTTGATTCTGGTGGTTTGAACCTGAAGCCCAGCAATAGCGGCATCGAAACCATGAAGATGGATATGGGGGGTGGTGCAGCTACTTTAGGTGCAGCCAAAGCGATCGCTCAACTGAAGCCCGATACAGAAGTTCACTTCATCTGCGCCGCCACCGAAAATATGATTAGCGGGAAGGCAATGCACCCAGGGGATATTCTCAAAGCCGCCAACGGTAAAACAATTGAGGTTAATAATACCGATGCCGAAGGTCGTCTAACTCTGGCAGATGCTCTGGTTTATGCCGAATCTCTTGAAGTTGATGCGATCGTCGATTTAGCTACCTTAACTGGAGCTTGTATCGTGGCTTTAGGTAACGATATTGCGGGACTATGGACTAGTGATGATGCTCTGGCAACAGAAATGAAAACAGCAGCAGAATCCGCAGGAGAGAAATTTTGGCAGTTGCCTATGGAGGAGAAGTACTTCGAAGGCTTGAAGTCCCAAATTGCCGACATGAAGAACACAGGCCCTCGTGCTGGTGGCTCAATTACCGCAGCGCTCTTTCTTAAGCAGTTTATTAAAGATACTCCTTGGATGCACCTCGATGTAGCTGGCCCTGTCTGGGCAAATGCCCCTGGAGGAGTAAACAATAAAGGAGCAACGGGTTTTCCTGTCAGAACTTTGGTCAACTGGGTTAGTAACTAACTCTCTCGTATTAAGATTAAACCCTCTGTGGGTCATTACGCCCCGCTTCGCGGGGCAAGTCTCTGAAAGTAGACTTTGGGCGGAGTACCGGCCTGTGATAGTGTTTTTATTTTTGGATGGCGCTAAATATTGATTAAAGTTGACCTAGATGGCGATCGCTTGACTAATAGCTAATAGCTGAACGAAGCCCTTTATTATTTCAACCAACCTATTGTCCAGAGGTAAATCCCATCGAAAGAGTCTGGCAAGTTCCAACGAGTAATCCCTCCACCCTCACGCATTCAAAACACCAATGTTACCGCAGACTACAAAGACGGTATCCTCAATCTGACTCTACCTAAGTCAGAAGAAGAGAAAAATAAAGTAGTGAAGGTAAATCTAATTAGCGAAGCTGCTGAATAATCTTTCAAGGTTAACGGCTCAATAGTCATTGATTAGTATCTTGACCCAGTTATTTGTCTAGTGACTGGGTTTTTGCTTGTAGAGCGATCGTCACTCTACGATAAGAAAGAAAACCTATTAAAGAGTTCCTCAGCGGTCTTGTTCGGTGGGTAGGAGATGGACTGTACCAAAGAAATAGACCTTGTAGAATGGGATAGTTAAACTAAAAAAGGAAGCCTCCCGACTGGACATCTAGAAGCTTCCCTTCGCTCGACTTTATCCATTTTGAGAGAAAAGAGAGATGGAACAACGATACAGTAGTTTAAAGGATTTTAGTTCTCTCTATGGCAAACGAGTAGCAAACGTATTAATTGTTTCCACTGAATTAATAGCTGAAGAAATGGCAACTAAAGGGCTTATAGGAAAAGAATGAAGAGCCATCTCCTTAGTAGCTTTAGTTCCAATTTATAGATTGAGTTACGACCAATAGTTGTGTTAGACATTCGTAGACAGATTTATGACCCTTGTTTGAAAAAGCGAAAAACCTCCGCCACGCGAAGATAAAACTGGCGCAATCAGAGTGGGACGATCAAGAGTTTTATTAGAGATGGTGATCCATGCATTCCAAGATGGTGCATCTCCTGAAACGATCGCCGATAACTACCCAACTTTGACTTTATCTGATGTTTACGACGCGATCGCTCTCATCTCTGTTTAATCTTAGTAAAGTAAGTTTAGTATAGAAAAACGACATCAGTAGAAATGGTTAATCTTGATTTGTCCCCCCTAAGTGTTGAGACAAACCCCCGCGATAGTTTGGCAATTACAATAGCTCCTTTGTCCTTGACGGAGGCTTATCGTAATGCTGATGATGCAGCAAACGGTGCAGTGATAGTTATGAGCGGTACGGTTCGTAACCACACTGAGGGCAAAGCCGTCGAATATTTGGAATATCAGGCTTATCAGCCAATGGCGATCGCCGTTTTTAATTCGATTACCAAGCAAATTCGCAGTAAGTGGCAAGATGCCAATCGGATTGTCATTCATCACCGCATAGGTAAGCTCAAAATTGGTGAGATTAGCGTCATTGTGGCGGTGGGCTGTCCCCATCGTGGAGAAGCGTTTGCAGCTTGCCAATATGCTATCGATACTCTCAAACACAACGCACCAATCTGGAAAAAAGAATTTTTCTGGGAAGCGGATGGGACTTCCAGTAGCACCTGGGTATCAATTGGCGCATGTGAAGAATAGCTGGTAGTGATTTGCTAGTTAGAGATTATCTCTGTTCTCAATATCGTTACTCTAATTGTTAGGCTTGTTTAGCAGCTAGATTACGGTTCAAATACTCACAAGTGTAGGATTAACAACTAACCTTGGGTCTGATCTTGGGAATAAATGAACCAAAATATCTTGATCTAAAACAAGATTCAGATAACAATGAACAATAATCCTCGTTAACCGAGACTCTGTACTTCAAGTTAAAGTTCTGATGCCCCATCTCAAGGTAGTAAATAGCTGACATGATGCTAAAAGAAAAGGTAGCTTTAATTGTCGGTATCAAAGATAGTATCGGCAGCAGTACCGCAGAAATGATGGCGGAAGCAGGGGCAAAAGTGGCGATCGCCGATCGCAATGTTGAGCGCGGAACTGCTCTCGTCGAGAAAATTACGGCGGCGGGAGGAGAAGCAATTTTTCTGGAGATGGATGTCACTCTCAACCGCTCTCAAGCAGCTTCGATTCAGAGAATTGTCGAAGAGTATGGCAGATTAGATATTGCTTTCAACAATGTCAGTATTGATGGTGATTCTTTTCCCTTGACCCAGCAGTCAGAAATAATGGTGGCAGGGGTAATTGATGTTAATTTTAACGGCATGTGGTTGAGCCTAAAATATCAAATTGAGCAAATGCTAAAAAACGGTGGAGGAGTTATTGTTAACAACGTCTGTAGCTTAAAAGCCGATGGTTCTCCAGGATGCTCGATTTATCGAGCAACTAAATCTGCCGTTTTGACGATGAGTCAGGTTGCAGCGATGGAATATTCGCGTAAAAATATTCGGATTAATACTATCTCCCCTGGTATGTTAAAGCAATCGCCTAGTCAGGTTAACGAAGATGCAGTTGCCTGCAATCCAGCGATCGTGCCGATGAATCGTACCGCTAACCCCCAGGAAATAGCCCAGGCGGTAGTTTGGCTGTGTTCGGATCGAGCATCTTACATTACAGGGCAAACTCTCGCGGTTGATGGTGGGCTATCAGCTTTATCTCTGGGATAGACAGCAAGTGTCTTGTTAACGTTTAATTGGCGTTGCTCATTAAGTAGTGTCTTGTAAAAAATTACTTTTGATAGTACAGGTCGTGGGCTGTAAATTTCTTAAATTTAGGTTGACGAATTCAGGGATGAAAACAGATTAAGGTCAGGCTGCATCGTTATTTAACAGAGTGATACGGTTTTGTTGCCGTATAATTGCCTGGTCAGCCTCTAGCTTGGCTAATGCCCGTGATAGGGTACCAGGAACAAAACCTAACTCCGCTGCAATTTCTTGTAACGGTATATTCAAAGTTAAGGTTGAGGTTGGTTCTTCTGTGTTAAGAGTTAGCTGCTCTAGCTTGTATTTTAGATATTCCAGAACCCGATGGTCTGCTAAGGAAATATTGCGCCATTCTAAACGCACCTGAAGTTCGTAGATTTTCTGGCTCAGAACTTCTACCATTGCTTTAATTACGGTCGGAGAATTTTCTAGAGCTTCAAGTATGATATTTAAAGGGTAGGCAATCACTTCTGAATCAGTTAAAGCGATCGCTGTAGAACGATAGATTTGCGCCGCTAAACCCGTTTCTCCCAGGATGTCTCCTGTATTGAGTATTTGCAATACCGCCACCTTGTCGGTTTCGGGATAGCCCACTTCTTGAAAACGACCTGCTTTAATTATGTAAAGATAGCCAGCGCGATCCCCCTTACGAAATAATCTCTGACCTTTGACAACGGTTTGGGCAATTCCCTGATTACGAAGGGAGTCTGACAAACGATCGACTAGATCTAATTTCATGGAATTGATTCCTTTTCGATAACTTACATAACTAATTGTGTTCATTTATACTTAGTTTTCGCTGAAAACGACATTAGGTTTAGACCTTAAACATGATGAATAACAAATAAGTTTTTGTAGTCTGTATTACCATCAACTTCTGAAGAACCAGGACTAGCAATGAGTGACAAGTTATGGCTATGTGTCTTTTGTCAACTGGTTTTTAGTCATTAGTCATGAGTTAAATAACATTATGAAGTTGCGAAAGACTTTAATTACAACCGTCAGCGTCATCTTGATTATTGTGGCTGGCAATTATTTAGTTAATAATTTGTACCTAGTTGATTCTTGGGCTAATGGTGCTGTGACTGATGTTTCACGGGCGAATGCTCAGACAACTCCACAGGCAATTGGTCGTAATGGAGTAGTAGTTTCGACTCAGCAAGAGGCAAGCAAAGTCGGGCTACAGGTGCTAAAAGATGGGGGCAATGCGATCGATGCGGCGGTGGCAGTAGGCTATGCCCTGGCAGTTACCGATCCTTGCTGCGGCAATCTTGGGGGTGGTGGCTTTATGCTGATTCACCTAGCCGACGGCAGGGAAACTTTTATCAATTTTCGCGAGACTGCGCCACTCAAAGCTAACGCCGAGATGTATCAAGACAAACAGGGTCGGTTGATTAAAGATCTCAGTACCGATGGTTATTTAGCTGTGGGAGTACCAGGTACAGTTAAGGGCTTAAATTATGCCTTAGAAAAATATGGCACGAAAGAGCGATCGCAAATCATAGAGCCAGCAATTAAACTAGCTGAACAGGGTTATAGACTGCAACCAGGAGACGTAAAAATCTTTCAGGCAGGAAAAAAAAGGCTGCTTGAACCTGATGTAGCAAAGATATTTCTCCAAAACAGCAATCAGACCTACTCGGCGGGAGATACTCTAATCCAAACAGATTTAGCTAATACCCTTAAAGCGATCGCTTTTTCGGAAACAGATGCTTTTTATCAGGGAGAAATAGCCGAGAAAGTGGTCAGCGCTAGCGAGGCAAACAACGGCATCCTTAGTCGCGAAGATTTTGCTAACTATCAGGTTGAGGAATACCCGCCAATTAGCTGTGACTATCGTGGCTACCGTGTGACCTCTTCCCCTCCCCCTGGAGGCGGCACTACCGTCTGTCAAATGCTCAATCTGCTGTCTTCTTATGACATGGCGCAGCTAGGCTGGAAAACGCCCCAGAGTCTACATTTAGCTTTCTCCTCCATGCTACTGGCTTTTAGCGATCGCAATCGCTATTTAGGAGATCCCAATTTTGTCAATAATCCCACAGATAAATTGCTTTCGGCTGCATATACTGCCGCTTTACAAAAACAAATCACTTTTGAAGCCCTAGATCCAGAAGCCGTCTACTCAACGGATATTCAACAGGAGGGAACAAACACCACCCACTACTCTGTAGTCGATCAACAAGGCAACGCCGTGGCAGTTACCTACACCATCAATTCTTACTTTGGTGCCGGGGTAGTTGCTCCAGGAACGGGATTTCTGTTAAACAATGAGATGGATGATTTTACCACCAAGCTGGGGTCAGCAAATCAGTTTGGACTACGACAAGGAGAAGCCAACTTGATTGAACCTGGTAAACGCCCCCTAAGTTCCATGTCTCCCACTATTGTTACCAAAGACGGACAGGTTTATCTCGTGACGGGGAGTCCTGGAGGTTCGACTATTCCCACTACGGTATTACAGGTAATTACCAACATTATTGACTATGGCATGGATCTAGAGGATGCAGTCAACGCCCCGCGCCTCCACTATCAAGGCATACCCAACCAGGTCAGAAGTGAAGCTCAAGCCATCACACCCGAAACTTTGCGCGGCTTACAACTCAGAGGTTATAAAATTAACCCATCTAGGTCTTGGGGCGCAGCAGAATCCATTTTAGTTGGTGCTGATGGCGTAATGACAGGAATTAATGATAGTCGTAAATCAGCGGGGAAAGCACTAGCTTATTGATTGTTGATTATTGATTGTTATAGTCATTTCAAATAAGTTTGAGACAAAAACAAAGTTAAATTAATATTGAAATACAGAAAAACCATCTAGATTAATGGCTACAGCCCCGAAGGGGCAAGCGCGCTTCGCGCTTGGGGCGTGAGCCCCGTGTTTGGACTTGAGAAAAAAAGTAATAAATTATATTGAAAATGGAGGAAGCCCGAGCAAAGCATCCAAAGTTTTTCAAGTAGGAAGAGCATCAATATATCGATGGTTAGAGAGAGTTGAACCTATTGAGGTTAAAAGACGTAATCGAAAATTAAATTGGAAAGCCTTGGAACAAGATATACAGACTAATCCAGAAGCGAGGTTAATCGACAGAGCCAAGCAATTTGAGGTCAGACCAAGTGCGATATCTTATGCTCTCAAGGAAATGAAAATCACTCGTAAAAAAAACAACTAAGATATCGTGAAAGAAACAGACAAGAAAGAATTAACTATTACAGAAAACTGAGACAATTAATCAAAATATATGGTGGAAAGAGCTTGGTATATCTTGATGAATCGGGGTTTGAATCAATTCCAAGCAGTGTTTATGGCTGGTCAAAAAGAGGTAAAAAAATTTATGGAGAAAAGCAAGGAAAAAGAGGAAGAAGAGAAAAGCAGAGCCTCACGGCTCAAGTCGCGTCTAGCGACGCTTGGCGCGAATGCGCCTGCGTTGCAGGAAGAAGGAAAGGAAAAAAAGATTTAATAGCACCAATGCTATTTACAGGAAGCTTAAATGCAGAAGGGTTTGAAGGATGGTTGGGTCAATATTTGTTGCCATCACTCGCTTGCCCATCGGTAATAATTTTGGATAATGCACCAATTCATCGTAAAAATATGATTCGAGAACTAGTTTCAGAAGCAGGACATGAAGTATTATTTTTACCAAAATACTCTCCAGATTTAAATGATATAGAGCATGATTTTAGTGCACTAAAAAGAGCCAGAATGTATGCTAAACCTGGTGTATCTTTAGATGAGATTATTTGCAATTATTGTTTGGCTTAATGTCTCATTCTTATTTGAAACAACTATA